>NZ_LNII01000126.1:0-79085 GCF_001463365.1 Enterobacter sp. 50793107
CCTGTCCGTACGGTGCGCCGCAGTACAACGCCGCCAAAGGCCACATGACCAAGTGCGACGGCTGCCATGACCGCGTCGCAGAGGGCAAAAAGCCGATTTGCGTGGAGTCCTGTCCGCTGCGCGCGCTGGACTTCGGCCCGATTGACGAGCTGCGTAAAAAACACGGCCAGCTTGCGGCTGTCGCGCCACTGCCGTCCGCGCACTTCACCAAGCCGAGCATTGTGATTAAACCTAACGCCAACAGCCGCCCGACGGGAGATACCACCGGCTATCTGGCAAACCCGAAGGAGGTGTGAGATGGGAAGTGGATGGCATGAATGGCCGCTGATGATCTTCACGGTCTTTGGGCAGTGCGTGGCGGGTGGCTTTATTGTGCTCGCGCTGGCGTTACTGAAAGGCGATTTGAAAGCTGAACAGCAGCAGCGCGTGGTGCTGAGTATGTTTGGTCTGTGGGTGTTGATGGGGATCGGTTTTATTGCCTCTACGCTGCACCTCGGCTCGCCAATGCGCGCGTTCAACTCTCTCAATCGCGTGGGGGCATCCTCACTGAGTAACGAAATTGCCAGCGGGGCGATCTTCTTTGCCGTCGGTGGGCTGGGGTGGCTGCTGGCAGCCCTGAAAAAGCTTCCTGCGGGGCTGCGCAACGTGTGGCTGATCGTGACAATGGTGCTGGGCGTAGTCTTCGTGTGGATGATGGTGCGGGTTTATAACACCATCGATACCGTTCCCACCTGGTATAGCGTCTGGACGCCAATGAGTTTCTTCCTGACGATGTTTATCGGCGGGCCGCTGCTGGGCTACCTGCTGCTGCGCGTGGCGGGTGTGGACGGCTGGGCGATGCGTCTGCTCCCTGCCGTTTCGCTGTTGGCGCTGGTGGTAAGCACGATGGTTGCGCTGATGCAGGGCGCTGAGCTGGCAACCATTCACAGCTCCATTCAGCAGGCCTCAGCCCTGGTGCCAGAGTACGGTTCTCTGATGGCCTGGCGTGTGGTGTTGCTGGCTGTTGCGCTGGTGTGCTGGATTGCCCCTCAGCTTAAAGGTTATCAGCCCGCACTGCCGTTACTGTCAGTGGCCTTTGTGCTGGTGCTGGCAGGGGAGTTGATCGGTCGCGGTGTGTTTTACGGCCTGCATATGACGGTAGGCATGGCTATCGCCAGCTGATTTGATTTTTCGTTATAAAAAGCCGGGACATAGCGCCCGGCTTTTCTTTTTTCCATCATGAAATTTTTCGACTGATGTTTGGTATTAAAAATCCCCTGAAATAAATAAAAACAACCAGATAATTAATATCAGTAGCAGACTTTGCATTAGCAGGATGAGTTTTTTAAATCGACATGGCACATATCGTGCGTGACGCCTGAATCGGTGGATTGACTTTGTTTTTGCCAGTGGCATGATGCGCACGAAATCTGAACTTCCTCACGGTTTTTAATCCATGACCATCTATACCCGGCCAGTGCTCCTGTTGCTCTGTGGCCTGCTTTTGTTGACCCTGGCGATCGCAGTGTTGAATACGCTCGTCCCGCTATGGCTTGCCCATGAAAACTTACCAACCTGGCAGGTGGGTATGGTCAGCTCGTCCTTTTTCACGGGGAACCTGCTGGGCACTCTGATGACGGGGAGCCTGATTAAACGCGTTGGCTTTAACCGCAGCTATTATCTGGCCTCGCTGATTTTCGCTGCCGGCTGTGCCGGGCTGGGCCTGATGGTCGGCTTCTGGAGCTGGATGATCTGGCGCTTTATCGCTGGTGCAGGCTGCGCGATGATTTGGGTCGTGGTGGAAAGTGCGCTGATGTGCAGCGGTACCTCGCGCAACCGGGGACGTCTGCTGGCAGCGTATATGATGGTCTATTACGTGGGAACCGTGCTTGGGCAATTAATGGTCAGCAAACTGCCGACCGACCTGATGAGCGTTCTGCCGTGGGTAACGGGCATGGTCCTGGCGGCGATCCTGCCGCTGCTCTTTACACGCATTGTGAATCAGAACAGTGAGCATCAGGAAGCGACCCACGTCTGGCCGATGCTGAGACTGCGGCAGGCGCGTCTGGGCGTGAACGGCTGCATCATCTCCGGGATTGTTCTGGGGTCGCTTTATGGTCTGATGCCGCTCTACCTGAACCATCAGGGCGTCAGTGATTCCGGGATCGGCTTCTGGATGGCGGTAATGGTCAGCGCGGGCATCGTCGGACAGTGGCCGATTGGCCGTCTGGCAGACCGTTTTGGGCGTCTGCTGGTGTTGCGCGTTCAGGTCTTCGTGGTGATCATGGGTTGCCTTGCCATGCTCAGCAATGCCGCGATGGCGCCAGCGCTGTTTATTCTGGGGGCTGCAGGCTTCACACTTTATCCGGTCGCGATGGCCTGGGCCTGTGAAAAAGTTGAACATCACCAGCTGGTGGCGATGAACCAGGCGCTGTTATTAAGCTATACCATTGGCAGTTTGCTGGGGCCGACATTCACCGCGATGCTGATGCAGAATTATTCCGACAATTTGCTGTTTATCATGATTGCCAGCGTGTCGTTTATTTATCTCTTAATGCTGCTGCGCAAAGCGGGCGAACATCCCACGCCAGTGGCGCATGCCTGATGAATTAAAAGCCAGTCATTGACTGGCTTTTTTGTCCCCATCACATATAAGAATTTTACGCATTGTTTGTTTATCACGCCAGGCGATAATTCAGGTGAGTTCTAACACTAAAAGGCAGCAATCATGGCTACACGTCGTTTAACCACTACCGCACTGGCAGTAGTGTTGTCTTTAACGTTTGCTACAGCACCGGTCATGGCTAACCCTGGAAACGGGAATGGCGGTGGTGGTCACGGTAACAGTGGCGGACAAGGTAATGGCGGTAATCACGGCAACGGGAATTCCGGCAATCATGGCAACGGTAAGTCCGATACCCATGGCAATAAAAAAAGTGGTCAGGACAACCCGGGTAAATCGAATAAAAGCGTTAGCGATGATGTCGATGCCCGCGTGAGCTTCGATCATGCTCGTCATCTGGCATTGAACTATGGATTAACGGGGTATGAATCGCTGCCTCCGGGCATTGCTAAAAACCTCGCACGTGGTAAACCACTGCCTCCAGGTATTGCGAAGAAAACCGTGCCAGCCTCCATGCTGGGCCAGCTCCCTAACTATCCTGGCTATGAATGGCGCGTGGTCGGTGACGATCTGGTCCTGGTTGCGCTGAGTACTGCGATTGTGACTTCCATTATTAATGGTGTCTTTAAATAAAATACAAAAAGGCCCGGTTCTCACCGGGCCTCTTCTTTAATACATGACCTTGTGTCCGTATTGTTCCAGAATACCTTTCACGCGCTCCATCGTCTCTTTCTTCGGCGGCTTAACGCCATCAAGCTTATATTCTTCACCCATCGCCACCCATTTATGTTTACCCAGCTCATGGTAGGGCAGAAGCTCAATTTTCTCGACGTTGCCCATATCGCGGGTAAATTCGCCCAGGCGATGTGCGGAATCATCATCATCAGACCAGCCTGGAACGACGACATAGCGGATCCAGGTTTTGATGCCCTTGGCTGAAATATATTTGGCGAACTCCAGCGTACGGTGGTTGGATACGCCAACCAGGTTCTGGTGGATCTCATCATTCATCTGTTTGAGATCGAGCATGACCAGGTCGGTGACTTCAAGCAATTCATCGATGACCGGATCGTAGCGGCGCACAAACCCGTTCGTGTCGAGGCAGGTGTGTATGCCTTCTTTGTGGCAGGCGCGGAACCAGTCGCGCACAAATTCCGCCTGAAGAATGGCTTCACCACCGGATGCGGTGACGCCCCCGCCGGACGCGTTCATAAAGTGGCGGTAAGTCACCACCTCTTTCATCAGATCTTCAACGGTCACTTCTTTGCCGCCGTGCGTATCCCATGTGTCACGGTTGTGGCAGTACAGGCAGCGCATCAGGCAGCCCTGGAAAAAGGTGATAAAACGGATGCCCGGGCCATCAACAGTGCCACAGGATTCAAAGGAGTGAATGCGACCAATAATTGACATTGCGGTGATATCTCCGAATTTGGCCCATCCCGGGGCCTGTGTTGATGCACAGCTCAAAGGCTATGTCGAGTCTGTTTTGGCTGTTATCCATTCAGTATAGATAGCGGCCAAAAGAGACTGGGGTGGGGAAGAAAAAGGCCCCACTGACGTGGAGCCTTTATTGTACGCTTTTTAACGCGTGATTTCAGTCAATTCCAGTTACATGGACTGAGTGAAAGTACGGGTGATAACGTCCTGCTGCTGTTCTTTAGTCAGGGAGTTAAAGCGTACTGCGTAGCCAGATACACGGATGGTCAGCTGAGGATATTTCTCAGGGTGTTCCATCGCGTCGAGCAGCATTTCACGGTTCATGACGTTCACGTTCAGGTGCTGACCACCTTCGATGGACGCTTCGTGGTGGAAGTAACCATCCATCAGACCCGCGAGGTTGGTTTTACGCACTTCGTCGTCTTTACCCAGCGCGTTTGGCACGATAGAGAAGGTGTAAGAGATACCATCTTTCGCGTAAGCAAACGGCAGTTTTGCAACGGAAGTCAGAGAGGCAACCGCACCTTTCTGGTCACGACCGTGCATTGGGTTAGCACCTGGGCCAAATGGCGCGCCAGCACGACGACCGTCTGGGGTGTTACCGGTTTTCTTACCATACACAACGTTAGAGGTGATGGTCAGAACAGACTGAGTCGGGATAGCGTTACGGTAAGTGGTCAGTTTCTGAATTTTCTTCATGAAACGTTCAACCAGGTCAACCGCCATGTCATCAACGCGAGCGTCGTTGTTACCAAACTGCGGATATTCGCCTTCGATTTCGAAGTCGATAGCCAGACCGTCTTCGTCACGAATTGGTTTAACTTTCGCATATTTGATAGCAGACAGGGAGTCAGCAGCAACGGACAGACCTGCGATACCACACGCCATGGTACGGATAACGTCACGGTCATGCAGCGCCATCAGAGAGGCTTCGTAGCTGTACTTGTCGTGCATGTAGTGGATAACGTTCAGTGCAGTAACGTACTGTTTCGCCAGCCAGTCCATGAAGTGATCCATGCGATCCATGACTTCGTCATAGTTCAGCACATCGCCTTTGATTGGTTCAGACTTAGGACCAACCTGCATTTTCAGTTTTTCATCAACGCCGCCGTTGATAGCGTACAGCATGGTTTTCGCCAGGTTTGCACGCGCACCGAAGAACTGCATTTGTTTACCAACAACCATTGGGCTTACGCAGCATGCGATAGCGTAGTCGTCGTTGTTGAAGTCCGGACGCATCAGGTCATCGTTCTCATACTGTAGAGAAGAGGTGTCGATGGACACTTTAGCGGCGAATTTCTTGAAGTTCAGAGGCAGTTTTTCAGACCACAGAACAGTGATGTTTGGCTCCGGAGAAGGACCCATGGTGTACAGGGTGTTCAGGAAGCGGAAGCTGTTTTTGGTGACCAGAGTACGGCCATCTACGCCCATACCACCGATAGATTCGGTTGCCCAGATTGGGTCACCAGAGAACAGTTCATCATACTCTGGGGTACGCAGGAAGCGAACCATACGCAGTTTCATGACCAGGTGGTCAATCATTTCCTGAGCGTCTTGCTCGGTGATTTTACCTGCTTTCAGGTCACGTTCGATGTACGCGTCCAGGAAGGTGGATACACGACCGAAGGACATTGCTGCACCGTTCTGAGACTTAACTGCGGCCAGGTAGCCGAAGTAGGTCCACTGGATAGCTTCCTGAGCGTTAGTTGCAGGACCAGAGATATCGCAGCCATATTTAGCAGCCATCTCTTTGATCTGACCCAGCGCACGGTGCTGTTCAGCGATCTCTTCACGCAGACGGATAGTCGCTTCCAGGTTTACGCCGTTTTCCAGATCGGACTGCAGGGAAACGAACTGCGCGTATTTGTCTTTCATCAGGAAGTCGATACCGTACAGCGCAACGCGACGGTAGTCACCGATGATACGGCCACGGCCGTAGGCATCTGGCAGACCAGTCAGAACACCGGATTTACGGCAGTTCAGAATGTCTTTGGTGTAAACATCGAATACACCCTGGTTGTGGGTTTTACGGTATTCGGTGAAGATTTTTTTCAGCATTGGGTCCAGCTCGCGGTTGTACGCTTTGCAGGAACCTTCAACCATTTTGATACCACCGAACGGGATGATCGCACGTTTCAGTGGTGCTTCAGTCTGCAGACCAACGATTTTCTCAAGGGCTTTGTTGATGTAACCAGCATCGTGAGAAGTGATGGTGGAAGCAACGGAGGTGTCAAAATCAACTGGCGCGTGAGTGCGGTTTTCCAGTTTTACGCCTTCCATTACGCTGTCCCACAGCTTGGTGGTCGCTTCAGTTGCGCCAGCCAGGAAGGATTCGTCACCTTCATACGGGGTATAGTTTTTCTGAATGAAGTCACGTACGTTTACTTCATTCTGCCAGTCACCTTTTGCAAAACCTTCCCAGGCTGTGGCTAACTTTTCATTAAGCTCGGACATGTAACACCTACCTTCTTAAGTGGATTTTTTATTTACTGCCTGAGATAACCATCAATGATGATCGTCGCCACGCAGGTAAATGACCCAGTATGTCAACCCAACTAACAGACCCCCACCGATAATGTTCCCGATAGTGACAGGGATCAGGTTATCAGTAATGAAATTCATAATAGTCAGGTGAGAGAAACTTTCCGGGGTTGAACCAACTGCAGTCCAGAACTCCGGGCTCGCAAAGTTGCGGATTACAATACCCATTGGGATCATAAACATGTTCGCGATACTGTGCTCGAAGCCGCTGGCAACAAACATCGCAACCGGCAGAACCATAATCATGGCTTTGTCCATCAGGCTACGGCCGGAGTAACTCATCCATACCGCCAGACAGACCATCAGGTTCGCGAGGATGCCAAGTGCAACCGCTTCGATAAATGTGTGGTGCATTTTGTGGTCCGCGGTCTGCAGGACGTTCAGTCCCCAGCCACCGTTGGCGGTCATATACTCGCCAGAGAGCCACATCAACAAAACAAAGAGCAGACAGCCAATCAGGTTACCAACATAGACGTTAAGCCAGTTGCGCGCCAGTTGACCCCAGGTAATTCTTCCGCTGGCTTTTGCTACGACAATCAGCACCGTTGAGGTGAAGAGGTCGGCGCCGCAGATAACGCACAGAATCAGACCCAGTGAGAAGCAAATGCCGCCAATCAGTTTGGCCATGCCGTAAGGCATCGCGGCAGTACCGGTGGTGGCAGTGATGTAGAAGACGAACGCGATAGAGATGAACACACCAGCCGTGATCGCCAGATAGAACGTCTTCATCGGGTGTTTCGTTGCTTTATAGACACCTGCTTCTTCGGCCACTTTGGCCATCGCAGCAGGGAGTAAAAGATCAAAAGGGTTGTCAGCTTTCACACTAACTCTCTCTTTATTAAGTCGGCGACGAGATACTAACAAAGCATTATAGAAGAGAAATTGATATAGATCATATCTCGCCTGGCTTATAGGCCCGCAGTGTGTATGGTTTTACGACAAATGCGGTGTAAGTTTTTGATTATCCGTATAAAAATAAATTTTAAAAGTTATGAAAAGAGTTGAATTTTTTCGGTCGGCCACCTCTGAAACAGTTAATTAATATGGAGTATTTGCCATAAAAAGTAACAGTAAAGCCCAGGTAAATATTATTATATTTACCCATATTTAACTTTATTATTACATTCACCGTTCATTGCCGAAAAAAATAAAAAACGGGGCAATGAAATTGCCCCGTAATATAGCCCAGACGATTAAATACGCCTACTGCTGATAATGTTATATGCGCTTATTTTGACCAGTAAGCGGCTTTTGCTTTCTGCAGTTTTTCATAGGCCTTCAACAGCGACTGATGCGCAGGGAAGGCTTTCAGATCGCTGTCGACCGCCTGCAGTCCGTAGAATGGCGCTTCGCCGCTCAGGGCCGCGCTGGCGGCTTCTACCGCCTCGGCTCCGTACATGCGCACGAAGGCATTAAGGTACTGCAGTGGCTCACGATCCTCTTCCTGCGCAAGAAGCAGGAGGGTTTGCAGGCAGCGGTAGTAGTTGGTGCGCTCGGCAGAGAACACTGACTGGTTGAATTCCATGGTCCACTCGGTCCAGGCCAGGGCCTGATCCAGATCGCCGCCAGCCAGCGCCAGCATCGCTTTCAGCTCGCCGATGCGCAGGGTATACCAGCCGTTGTCTTTACCGGTAGCCAGACCCAGCAGTTCACGTACGCGCGTGAAGTCATCATGGCCTTCGTCGTCCAGCTGGGCGATCAGGTTCAGATAATCCTCTTTTTCCCACTCGCTGCCCGGCAGGGCCAGCAGCGTTTCACGCAGGTGCGCACCCATGCTGTTGTTTGCCAGCCACAGATCTTCAGCCGGATAGATATCGGACATGCCCGGCACCAGAATACGGCAGGCGTAAACACCCAGGTGTTCGTAGTCAGCAATGTAGACTTCTTTATCTTCCGCGTTGAAGATGGCCATCAGGGTAGCGAACTCTTCTTCGGTCGTACCGGCAAAGCTCCAGTCGACGAATGGATAGTCTGCGTCCTGCTTGAACATATCCCAGGAGATCAAACCGCTGGAGTCGATGAAGTGGGTTTCGAGGTTGGTATGCTCGGCCACTTCTTCGTCGTCAAAGGTTGGTGGAGTAAATACATCGAGATCTTTCAGGCTACGGCCCTGCAGCAACTCGGTGACGGTACGCTCCAGCGCCACGCCAAAGTCAGGATGCGCGCCGAAGGAGGCGAAGCAGGTGCCGTTCGTCGGGTTAAACAGCACAACGCAGATAACCGGGTATTTACCGCCCAGCGAGCCATCATACGCAAAGATAGGGAAGCCTTCTGCCTCCAGCTTAGCAATGGATTCCACCACGCCCGGATAGCGCGCCAGCACGTCGGCCGGAATTTCAGGCAGACTGATGGATTCAGCAATGATGCGGTTTTTAATGTGGCGCTCAAACACTTCTGACAGCCCCTGCACACGCGCTTCATTGCGGGTATTACCGGCGGACATGCCGTTAGAGACATACAGGTTACCGACAATGTTCATCGGGATGTACACGGTCTGTTCATCAGACTGACGGGTGAACGGCAGGGCGCAGATCCCACGCTCTTCATTACCCGACTGCAGATCGATCAGCATGCTGGCGGTCAGTTCATTTTCCGGATCGTAGAACGCACGCAGACGCGCATCCAGAATGCCTTCCGGCAGTTCATCGTCTTCGGTCAGCGGGAACCATTTTTCATTGGGATAGTGAACGAACGGGCCGTTAGCGATGGTTTCACCCAGCCAGAAATCGGCGAAGAAGTAGTTGGTCGACAGACGTTCAAAATACTCACCCAGCGCAGAAGCCAGCGCCGCTTTTTTCGTCGCGCCTTTACCGTTGGTAAAGCACAGTGCACAGTCTTTATCGCGAATATGCACGGACCAGACGTGAGGCACTGGATTAAGCCAGGAGGCTTCTTCGATATTAAAGCCCAGGTCGGTCAGTTTCTGCTGGAAGCGAGCGATGGAATCTTCCAGGGCGGCGTCTTTGCCGGGGATAAACGTTTGAGTCATGGCGTTCACTTTTATCGTACGTAAAGCGCGCAATGATACGGGTTTTGCGTGACGGGTGCTATCTCCGGCGAAAATAAAAGACTGGGCTATGCTTACTGTCAGTAACTGACTGTTAAGGCATAAAAAAATGAAAGCATTCGATCTGCAAAGGATGGCGTTTGATAAAGTCCCACCTGAATTTTTAGGCGAAGTGGCGCTGCGTAGTCTGTATACCTTCGTCCTGGTCTTCCTGTTTCTTAAAATCACCGGTCGGCGTGGCGTACGGCAGATGTCGCTGTTTGAGGTGCTGATCATTCTGACGCTGGGTTCAGCGGCGGGGGATGTCGCTTTTTACGATGATGTGCCAATGGTGCCGGTGTTTATTGTCTTCGTCACGCTGGCGCTGCTTTACCGGCTGGTCATGTGGCTGATGTCGAAAAGCGAAAAGCTGGAAGACATGCTTGAAGGGAAACCCGTCGTTATCGTTGAGAACGGACAGCTGGCCTGGGAAAATGTCCAAAGCGCCAATATGACCGAATTTGAGTTCTTTATGGAGCTGCGGCTGAACAGCGTGGAGCAGCTTGGGCAAGTGCGTCTGGCGATAATGGAAACGAATGGGCAAATCAGCGTGTATTACTATCCTGACGACGAGGTTAAGCCAGGGCTCTGTATTCTGCCGGATATGTTGATCGAGCGGTTTAAAACGGTACCGGAATCCGGCGAATATGCCTGTGTAAGATGTAGCCATGTCGTTGCCATGCACGTGGGCGATCATCAATTATGTCCCCGCTGTACAAATCCGGAATGGTCGAAGGTTAGCCGGGCCAAACGCCTTGTCTGACAGCCATTTTGTCGGTTTTGTGACAGCGAGGCGACAGATTGTATTGTGTGACGAAGGGCACATTTCACCGGTCATAAGTTTTAGACATTGCGGCGCGTGTCACTGAATGATAAAACCGATATCCACAGTTATAACTTATTGCTTTTAGCGTGGTGAGGGGAAATGGCTCAAGTCTTTAATTTCAGTTCAGGTCCGGCAATGTTACCGGCAGACGTGCTTAAACAGGCTCAACAGGAACTTTGTGACTGGAACGGTCTGGGTACGTCGGTGATGGAAATCAGCCACCGAGGTAAAGAGTTTATTCAGGTGGCGGAAGAGGCAGAAAAGGATTTTCGCGATCTGCTGAACATTCCCTCGAACTACAAAGTATTGTTCTGCCACGGTGGTGGACGCGGCCAGTTTGCTGGCGTACCGCTGAATATTCTGGGTGACAAAACCACGGCAGACTATGTAGACGCTGGCTACTGGGCTGCCAGCGCGGTGAAGGAGGCGCACAAGTATTGCACGCCAAACGTCATCGACGCCAAAGTGACCGTTGATGGCCTGCGTGCCGTTAAGCCAATGAGCGAGTGGCAGCTCTCTGACAACGCTGCGTATCTGCACTACTGCCCGAACGAAACCATTGACGGGATTGCCATCGACGAGACGCCGAACTTCGGTAAAGACGTGGTGGTTGCCGCTGACTTCTCCTCCACCATTCTCTCTGCGCCGATTGACGTCAGCCGCTACGGTGTCATCTATGCGGGTGCGCAGAAAAATATCGGCCCTGCAGGCCTGACTATCGTCATCGTACGTGACGATCTGCTGGGTAAAGCGCATAAATCCTGCCCGTCGATTCTTGATTACACTGTGCTGAACGATAACGACTCCATGTTCAACACCCCACCGACGTTTGCCTGGTATCTCTCCGGCCTGGTCTTTAAATGGCTGAAGCAAAACGGCGGCGTGGCGCAGATGGACAAGATCAATCAGCAGAAAGCTGAACTGCTGTACGGCGTCATTGATAAGAGTGATTTCTATCGTAACGATGTGGCGAAAGCCAACCGTTCCCGCATGAACGTGCCGTTCCAGCTGGCGGACAGCAACCTGGATAAAGTTTTCCTGGAAGAGTCCTTCGCCGCAGGTCTGCATGCGCTGAAAGGTCACCGTGTGGTAGGCGGCATGCGCGCCTCCATCTATAACGCCATGCCGCTGGAAGGCGTTAAAGCCCTGACCGATTTCATGATTGACTTCGAACGTCGCCACGGTTGATTACGCTGTTTTCACCCCCGTAGCCCTGCTGCAGGGTTTTTATTATGTTGAGTTGAGAGTTGAGTTTCATGGAATCCCTGACGTTACAACCTATCGCGCGGGTAGATGGCACCATCAATCTGCCTGGTTCAAAAAGTGTCTCGAACCGCGCTCTGCTGCTGGCAGCTCTGGCAAACGGCACCACCGTCCTCACGAACCTGCTGGACAGCGATGACGTGCGCCATATGCTCAATGCGCTGAAAGCGTTGGGAGTTCACTACACGCTGTCTGACGACCGTACCCGCTGTGAAGTGACGGGGAACGGCGGTGCGCTACGTTCAGCCGAGGAACTGGAGCTGTTTCTGGGTAACGCGGGAACCGCCATGCGCCCACTGGCGGCAGCTCTGTGCCTGGGCAGCAACAATATTGTTCTGACCGGCGAGCCGCGCATGAAAGAGCGTCCGATCGGTCATCTGGTGGATGCCCTTCGTCAGGGCGGTGCCCAGATTGACTATCTGGAGCAAGAAAATTACCCACCACTGCGCCTTCGCGGTGGCTTTACCGGCGGCAACGTCGAGGTGGACGGCAGCGTCTCCAGCCAGTTCCTGACGGCACTGCTGATGACTGCACCGCTGGCACCGCAGGATACGGTCATCACCATCAAGGGCGACCTGGTGTCTAAGCCGTACATTGATATCACCCTGCATCTGATGAAAACCTTCGGTGTGGAGGTGGAAAACCACGCGTATCAGCGCTTCGTGGTTCGCGGTGCGCAGCAGTATCAGTCTCCGGGTAACTATCTGGTTGAAGGTGACGCCTCATCTGCGTCTTACTTCCTGGCGGCAGGTGCTATTAAAGGCGGTACGGTGAAAGTGACCGGTATTGGCCGTAACAGCGTGCAGGGCGATATTCGTTTTGCTGATGTGCTGGAGAAAATGGGTGCGGTAGTGACCTGGGGGGAGGATTTCATCGCCTGTACACGTGGTGAACTCAACGCCATCGATATGGACATGAACCACATTCCTGACGCGGCAATGACCATTGCCACCGCTGCGCTCTTTGCAAAAGGCACCACGACGCTGCGTAACATCTACAACTGGCGCGTAAAAGAGACTGACCGTCTGTTCGCGATGGCCACCGAGTTGCGTAAAGTGGGTGCCGAAGTGGAAGAGGGCGAAGACTACATTCGCGTAACGCCTCCGGCAAAACTGCAGTTCGCGGAAATCGGAACTTACAACGATCACCGTATGGCGATGTGCTTCTCGCTGGTGGCGTTGTCCGATACACCTGTCACGATCCTCGATCCGAAATGTACGGCGAAAACCTTCCCGGACTATTTCGAACAGCTGGCCCGCATCAGTACATTAGCCTGATGACAAGATGCCGCATCACCCGATGCGGCATTTCCTTACGTTTTCTGACGTTTGTTCCCGCACATTTCTTCTACACTCTGCTTCATTAATTCCGTAATTTGCACGCAAAGGTAACAGTTGCGCACGTTGGCGCGTATAATGCGCGGCGTTCATGTTAACGGTATGCCTTTATTAAGGAGAAAAAGATGACGGCAGTTGCCCCGGTAATCACCATTGATGGGCCTAGTGGCGCAGGGAAAGGAACTCTGTGCAAGGCGATGGCGGAAGCATTGCAATGGCATCTTTTAGATTCGGGAGCTATCTATCGCGTGCTGGCGCTGGCAGCGCTGCATCACCATGTGGATGTTGCGTCTGAAGAGGCGCTGGTTCCGCTGGCTGCGCATCTGGATGTGCGTTTTGTCTCGACCGATGGCAACCTCGAAGTGATCCTGGAAGGGGAAGATGTGAGCGGCGAAATTCGTACTCAGGAGGTTGCTAACGCGGCCTCTCAGGTGGCGGCTTTCCCGCGCGTTCGTGAGGCCTTGTTACGCCGTCAGCGTGCTTTCCGTGAAGCACCCGGCCTGATCGCTGACGGGCGAGATATGGGGACGGTGGTATTCCCTGATGCGCCAGTGAAAATTTTCCTTGACGCCTCCTCGGAAGAACGGGCTCAACGCCGCATGCTTCAGTTGCAGGAGAAGGGGTTTAGTGTTAACTTTGATCGCCTTTTATCCGAGATAAAAGAGCGCGATGACCGCGACCGTAACCGCGCCGTCGCCCCACTTGTTCCTGCAGAAGATGCATTAGTTCTGGATTCCACCAGTTTAACTATTGAGCAAGTGATTGAAAAAGCGCTACAATATGCGCGCCAAAAACTGGCACTCGCGTAATTGCGACCGATTTAGCAGTACCCCCGCTGCAATGGATTGACGGCGGGTATGTGAAACAACCCCATCCGGCACGGAGCCAGGTGGACGTTAATATTAACCTGAAGATTAAACATGACTGAATCTTTTGCTCAACTGTTTGAAGAATCCTTAAAAGAAATCGAAACCCGTCCGGGTTCCATCGTTCGCGGTGTTGTTGTTGCTATCGACAAAGACGTAGTACTGGTTGACGCCGGTCTGAAATCTGAGTCCGCCATTCCGGCAGAGCAGTTCAAAAACGCCCAGGGCGAGCTGGAAATCCAGGTAGGTGACGAAGTTGACGTTGCTCTGGACGCAGTAGAAGACGGCTTCGGCGAAACCCTGCTGTCTCGTGAAAAAGCTAAACGTCACGAAGCATGGATCACGCTGGAGAAAGCTTACGAAGAAGCTGAAACTGTGGTCGGTGTTATCAACGGCAAAGTTAAAGGTGGCTTCACTGTTGAGCTGAATGGTATTCGTGCGTTCCTGCCAGGTTCTCTGGTAGACGTTCGTCCAGTCCGTGACACCCTGCACCTCGAAGGCAAAGAGCTTGAGTTCAAAGTAATCAAGCTGGACCAGAAGCGTAACAACGTTGTTGTTTCCCGTCGTGCCGTTATCGAATCCGAAAACAGCGCAGAACGCGATCAGCTGCTGGAAAACCTGCAGGAAGGCATGGAAGTCAAAGGTATCGTTAAGAACCTCACTGACTACGGCGCATTCGTTGACCTGGGCGGCGTTGATGGCCTGCTGCACATCACCGACATGGCGTGGAAACGCGTTAAGCACCCAAGCGAAATCGTGAACGTGGGCGACGAAATCACTGTTAAAGTGCTGAAGTTCGACCGCGAGCGTACTCGTGTATCCCTCGGCCTGAAACAGCTGGGCGAAGATCCATGGGTAGCTATCGCTAAGCGTTACCCAGAAGGTACCAAACTGACTGGCCGCGTGACCAACCTGACTGACTACGGCTGCTTCGTTGAAATCGAAGAAGGCGTTGAAGGTCTGGTACACGTTTCCGAAATGGACTGGACCAACAAAAACATCCACCCATCCAAAGTTGTTAACGTTGGTGACGTAGTGGAAGTTATGGTTCTGGATATCGACGAAGAACGTCGTCGTATCTCCCTGGGCCTGAAGCAGTGCAAAAACAACCCATGGCAGCAGTTCGCGGAAACCCACAACAAGGGCGACCGTGTTGAAGGTAAAATCAAGTCTATCACTGACTTCGGTATCTTCATCGGCCTGGACGGCGGCATCGACGGCCTGGTTCACCTGTCTGACATCTCCTGGAACGTTGCAGGCGAAGAAGCAGTTCGTGAATACAAAAAAGGCGACGAAATCGCAGCAGTTGTTCTGCAGGTTGACGCAGAGCGTGAGCGTATCTCTCTGGGCGTTAAACAGCTCGCAGAAGATCCGTTCAACAACTGGGTTGCACTGAACAAGAAAGGCGCAATCGTAAACGGTAAAGTGACTGCAGTTGACGCTAAAGGCGCAACCGTAGAACTGGCTGACGGCGTTGAAGGTTACCTGCGCGCTTCTGAAGCTTCACGTGACCGCGTTGAAGATGCCACTCTGGTTCTGAACGTTGGCGACGATGTTGAAGCTAAGTTCACCGGTGTTGACCGTAAGAACCGTGCAATCAGCCTGTCTGTTCGTGCGAAAGACGAAGCTGACGAGAAAGATGCAATCGCTACTGTTAACAAACAGGAAGATGCAAACTTCTCTAACAACGCAATGGCTGAAGCTTTCAAAGCAGCTAAAGGCGAGTAATATCAAGTCCTCAGCATCCTTTGAGCGGTAACGCATTTATCGCGCGAAGGATGAGGAGCAAACTTGACAGATTGCAGGATTCGTCCTGTAATCAATAACAAAGGGCGGCTACGGCCGCCCTTGTTTAATGAGCTGTTCAGCTAATTGGTTTGAAAGGAACCGGAGGAATCATGACCAAGTCAGAATTGATTGAAAGACTTGCCAGTCAGCAACCGCATATCCCAGCTAAAGCAGTGGAAGATGCCGTAAAAGAGATGCTGGAGCATATGGCCACCACTCTTGCCCAGGGCGAGCGCATTGAAATCCGCGGTTTCGGTAGTTTTTCTCTGCACTATCGTGCTCCACGTACCGGGCGTAACCCGAAGACTGGTGATAAAGTCGAGCTGGAAGGTAAGTACGTTCCACACTTTAAGCCGGGTAAAGAACTGCGCGATCGCGCCAATATTTACGGCAACTGAGTTTAGCCATCTGGTTAAACTGGGTTCAAAAGAAAGCACCTCCGGGTGCTTTTTTTGTACTTATCGTTTTTATTCTGAAGCTGTGCCGCAATCCCCGTGTCGTTTTCTGCAAACCGACAAAAACAGTGCAGCGTGCGCTGTAACCTGCATTTTATTCAACTGACGCCTCTCTCCCTCTTCTTACATACTGCCGCCCTGAAACAGGGAGGTCGTAATGGGAATTCCCACACTAAGTCTGTGCGCCATTCTGGCGATAGTGCCGCTACTCTGGTTACCAGAACTACCTGCACGGCATACTGTATGGACCATGGTTGCCGGTGGGTTGGTGCTGGGCTTACAGCGAAGCTTCAGTCTGAAGTGTATCGGTATGGGGTTGTTATTTTGCGCGTGGGGCATTCTGGCTGCGCAGGAAAGCGTCTGGCCGATGCAGCATTTAACCACCGGTGCAGTCAAGGCTGAGGTAGAGATCACCGCCACCGATGGCGCAACAGTCCATCAGGGGAAAATCGTTGCACTTAATGGCAAACGCTGGTGGGCATCGACGGGCATCGTGCTGTATGGCAATTACCTGCCGCAAAAGGCCTGCGCGGGTCAGCGCTGGGCCATGACGCTCAGGCTCAGGCCTGTACACGGTGAACTGAACGACGGGGGATATGATCCTCAACGAAATGCTTTTGCCCGGCATCAAACGTTAAGCGGACGTTTTACGCGGGCAGAAATTATTGATGAACGCTGCAGCTTGCGTGCCCGCTATCTGTCATCGCTGCACGACACGCTTTCAGCCTATCGTTGGGGAGCGGTGATCCTGGGGCTGGGGATGGGCGAGCGCCTGGATGTGCCCCGGGAAATAAAAACACTGATGCGTGAAACCGGCACGTCGCATCTGATGGCTATCTCGGGTTTGCACATCGCGCTGGCGGCTTCCATCGTCTGGTTGCTTGCCAGGGGTATTCAGTTTTTATTGCCGTGTCAGTGGATCCGCTGGCAGATGCCACTGCTTGCGGGACTGTTTTTTGCGGCCTTCTACGCATGGCTAACGGGTTTGCAGCCGCCAGCATTACGCACGGTCATCGCGCTTGCGGTGCTGGCCGCTCTGCGGATCGGCGCGCGTCAGTGGTCTGCATGGCAGGTCTGGTGTAGCTGTATTGCAGCGATACTCATCGTTGATCCGCTGGCGGTGCTTTCTCAAAGCCTGGCGTTGTCAGCGTTTGCTGTCGCGGCCTTGATTTTCTGGTATCAGTGGCTGCCACTCCCCAGCTGGCGCTGGACTCGCCGGGTGCGACCCCTGATAAATTTACTCTATCTGCAGGTTGGGATGTTGCTGCTGCTCCTGCCTTTGCAGGTGTTGATGTTCCATGGCTTCAGCGTCTCTTCGCTGGTGGCCAATCTCTTTGCCGTTCCGCTGGTGACCTTTATCTCGGTTCCGCTGATCCTGCTCGGTATGCTACTGCACCTGCTCCCGCTGGTCCCCCTGGAGACTGGCGTATGGTTTGCGGCAGATAAGTCCCTGGCCGGTTTGTTCTGGCTGCTGCAGCGTCTGCCTGATGGCTGGCAGGACGTCGATGAGCGCTGGCAGTACCTGACATTGCTGCCCTGGCTGGCCATTATCGGCTGGCGCTTTCGCTCCTGGAAAAGCATGCCGGCGGTGTGTCTGACAGGAACTGTCGTGCTGGCATCCCCATTCATGCAAACGGCGAAAACCGATAGCTGGACGTTGCATATGCTGGATGTGGGGCAGGGGCTATCAATGGTTATTGAGCGGCAGGGTAAAGCGCTTCTATACGACACCGGTCCCGGCTGGCCTGGGGGAGACAGTGCGCAGCAGTTGATCATTCCGTGGTTACGCTGGCATCACCTGCAACCAGATGGCGTTATTCTCAGTCACGAGCACCTGGACCATGCTGGTGGTCTGGCATCGCTGCAGGCGGCATGGCCAGACTTGTGGGTACGAAGCCCGCTGGGGTGGGCGCAGCATCTTCCCTGCTTTCGCGGGCAGCAGTGGAAATGGCAGGGGTTAACATTCACCGTCCACTGGCCACCGGCTGGATCCACTGCCCAGGGTAACAATCGCTCCTGCGTGGTTAAAATTGATGACGGTGAGCAGAGTGTTTTGCTGACAGGGGACATTGAAGCGCAAGCGGAACAGGCTATGCTTAGCCATTACTGGCGTTATCTGACGTCAACGGTGATACAGGTGCCGCACCATGGCAGTAATACCTCCTCATCGTTGCCGCTGGTACAACGGGTGGGAGGCGAAATCGCGCTGGATTCTGCGGCCCGTTACAATGCGTGGCGATTCCCGTCAGTGAAGGTGGTGAAGCGTTATCGAAAAGAGGGCTATGTCTGGCACGATACCCCTCATTCGGGCCAAATATCGGTGACGTTTTCGCAACATGCCTGGCAAATCCGACGGTTGCGGGAGCAATATTTACCGCGTTGGTATCATCAGTGGTTTGGCGCGCCCGTCGATAACGGGTAGAATATGCGGCTATTTCAACAGATGCTGGTTTTTTGAATGCATAACGACAAAGATCTCTCCACGTGGCAAACCTTCCGCCGACTCTGGCCGATGATTGCACCTTTTAAAGCAGGTTTAATCGTGGCGGGTATAGCGTTAGTTCTCAACGCAGCCAGCGATACTTTTATGTTATCGCTCCTCAAACCGTTACTGGATGACGGTTTTGGTAAAACGGATCGCTCAGTGTTGCTATGGATGCCTCTGGTGGTGATCGGACTGATGATCTTACGCGGTATCACCAGCTATATTTCCAGTTATTGCATCTCCTGGGTGTCAGGAAAAGTGGTCATGACAATGCGCCGTCGGCTGTTCAGCCACATGATGGGCATGCCGGTGGCCTTCTTTGACAAACAATCGACAGGTACGTTGTTGTCACGTATCACCTATGACTCAGAACAGGTGGCATCCTCTTCCTCCAGCGCACTGATTACCGTTGTGCGTGAAGGTGCGTCAATTATCGGTCTGTTCGTGATGATGTTCTATTACAGCTGGCAGCTGTCGCTGATCCTCATCGTGCTGGCTCCGGTTGTTTCTGTCGCGATCCGCGTCGTCTCAAAGCGTTTTCGCAATATCAGTAAGAATATGCAGAATACGATGGGGCAGGTGACCACCAGCGCTGAACAGATGCTGAAAGGACATAAAGAGGTGTTGATTTTCGGCGGGCAGGAGGTCGAAACAAAACGCTTCGATAAAGTCAGCAACAAAATGCGTCTGCAGGGGATGAAAATGGTCTCGGCCTCTTCAATCTCTGATCCCATTATTCAGCTGATTGCCTCTCTGGCTCTGGCATTCGTCCTGTATGCGGCAAGCTTCCCGAGCGTAATGGAAACGCTGACGGCGGGAACCATCACCGTTGTGTTCTCTTCCATGATTGCGCTGATGCGTCCGCTGAAGTCGCTGACCAACGTTAACGCCCAGTTCCAGCGCGGGATGGCAGCATGCCAGACGCTGTTCAGCATCCTGGATTCTGAGCAAGAGAAAGACGAAGGTACTCGCGTCATTGAGCGCGCAAAGGGCGATGTCGAATTCCGCAACGTGACCTTCACTTACCCTGGCCGTGAAGTTCCAGCATTACGTAACATCAACCTGACCATTCCGGCAGGCAAAACCGTTGCGCTGGTCGGCCGTTCCGGTTCGGGTAAATCGACGATTGCCAGCCTGATTACCCGTTTCTACGACATCGATCAGGGTGAAATTCTGTTAGACGGTCACGACCTGCGGGAATACACCCTGCAGTCGCTGCGTAACCAGGTTGCGCTGGTGTCTCAGAACGTGCATCTGTTCAACGATACTGTTGCGAACAATATTGCCTATGCGCGCACTGAAGAGTACAGCCGCGAGCAGATTGAAGAAGCCGCTCGCATGGCCTATGCCATGGACTTTATTAACAAGATGGACAACGGCCTGGATACCATCATCGGTGAGAATGGAGTTCTGCTCTCCGGTGGTCAACGCCAGCGTATCGCCATCGCCCGTGCACTGCTGCGTAACAGCCCTATTCTGATCCTTGACGAAGCAACCTCTGCTTTGGATACAGAATCTGAACGTGCAATTCAGTCTGCGCTGGATGAACTGCAAAAGAACCGTACATCACTGGTGATTGCACACCGCCTGTCAACGATTGAACAGGCTGACGAAATCGTTGTTGTGGAGGATGGGATCATTGTAGAACGCGGTAGCCATACCGATTTACTGGCACAGCGTGGTGTTTACGCTCAGCTCCATAAGATGCAGTTCGGCGAATGATTGCCCGCATCTGGTCCGGTGAGTCCCCGCTGTGGCTGCTGCTTCTGCCGCTCTCCTGCCTGTATGGTTTGGTGAGCGGCATTATCCGTCTGCTTTACCGTCTGGGGCTAAAGCGGGCGTGGCGTGCGCCAGTGCCGGTTGTCGTGGTGGGCAACCTCACGGCAGGGGGGAACGGTAAAACCCCTGTGGTCATCTGGCTGGTTGAGCAACTGCAAAAGCGCGGTATCCGCCCCGGCGTGGTGTCGCGAGGTTACGGCGGAAAAGCGGCGCACTATCCACTGCTCCTGACGCCGGACACGACGACCGCCGAGGCGGGGGATGAGCCGGTATTGATTTATCAGCGCACTGGCGCGCCTGTCGCAGTCTCTCCGGTGCGTAGTGATGCTGTTCAGGCGTTGCTTGCCGAACACGACGTGCAAATAATTATTACCGATGACGGTCTGCAGCATTACGCGCTGGCGCGTGATAAAGAGATTGTGGTCATTGATGGCGTCCGCCGTTTTGGCAACGGCTGGTGGCTGCCTGCAGGCCCCATGCGTGAACGCGCTTCGCGCCTGAAGTCCGTGGATGCGGTGATTGTCAACGGCGGTGTGGCACAGCCGGGGGAGATCCCGATGCAACTCCAGCCAGGCATGGCAATTAACCTGTTGACCGGTGAACGACAGGCCGTTTCCCGGCTACCCGCGCTGGTCGCGATGGCAGGTATTGGTCATCCTCCGCGTTTCTTCGCAACGCTGGAACAGTGTGGTGCCCGCCTTGATAAACGTGTTCCGCTGGCCGATCACCAGGCGCTGGTGGCGGAGCAGGTAGACGCGTTGACAACATCCGGTCAGACATTAATCATGACCGAAAAAGATGCGGTGAAATGCCGCGCTTTTGCGAAAGAAAACTGGTGGTATCTGCCGGTTGACGCTGAACTCAGCGGCGAGCAGCCGGAACACTTGCTCCAGGAACTGATTGCGTTGGTGCATTAAGAGCTTACGCGGTTCTGGTGGCGCTTTGACTGACAGGAAAACGCATGTCTTTACCGCAACTCTCGCTTTCAGCCGCACGTAACTTGCACCTTGCTGCGCAAGGACTTCTTAAAAAGTCCCGTCGCCGCGCGCAGCCTGCCGATATCCTCACTACCGTGCAACGCATGTCGTTGTTGCAAATCGACACCATCAACATTGTGGCTCGTAGCCCCTACCTGGTGCTGTTCAGCCGGCTGGGCAATTATCCGCCTCAGTGGCTCGATGATGCGCTCAGCAAGGGAGAGCTGATGGAATACTGGGCACATGAAGCCTGTTTCCTGCCCCGCAGCGATTTTGCCCTGGTTCGCCATCGTATGCTTGCCCCGGAAAAAATGGGCTGGAAATACCGGCAGGCGTGGATGCACGAGCATGCGGCTGAAATTGAGCAGCTCATTGCCCATATCGCGGAAAAGGGGCCAGTACGTTCCGCGGATTTTGAACATCCACGAAAAGGGGCAAGCGGCTGGTGGGAATGGAAACCGCACAAGCGTCATCTCGAAGGGTTGTTTACATCAGGCAAGGTGATGGTAGTCGAGCGGCGTAATTTTCAACGGGTGTACGACCTGACGCAGCGGGTGATGCCTCACTGGGACGACGAGCGCGACCTGCTCACACAGGAGGCAGCCGAAGCCATCATGCTTGAAAACAGCGCCCGCAGTCTGGGTATTTTCCGTCCGCAATGGCTGGCCGATTATTACCGTCTCCGACAGCCCACGCTGAAACCGTTGCTGGATAATTGGCAGCGCGAGCAGCGGGTTATCCCGGTCTCTGTAGAGAGGTTGGGCGAAATGTGGCTGCATGCGGATTTACTCCCGCTGCTGCCACAAGCTGAAGCAGGTAAACTTCAGGCAACCCATAGCGCGGTGCTGTCACCTTTTGATCCGGTGGTCTGGGACAGAAAACGGGCCGAGCAGCTGTTTGATTTCAGCTACCGGCTGGAGTGCTACACTCCCGCGCCAAAGCGCCAGTACGGTTACTTTGTTTTGCCCCTGCTGCACAAAGGTCAACTGGTAGGGCGCATGGATGCCAAAATGCACCGTAAAACCGGCACGCTAGAGGTCATTGCGCTGTATCTGGAAGAGGGCGTCAGGATAACCGCGACCCTGGAAAAAGGGTTAACATCCGCCATCAATGATTTCGCCTGCTGGCAGAAGGCCTGCGAAGTGACGCTGGGCCGCGTGCCTGACGGGCTTTTTACATCCTGTCGAAGTGGCTGGGAAACAGGCACGCCCTGAAAAGGGAATGTGATAAGCTTTAGCGATTACCCATACGGAGGAACTATGGATCACCGTTTACTTGAAATTATTGCCTGCCCGGTGTGCAACGGCAAACTCTACTATAGCCAGGACAAACAAGAGCTGATTTGCAAACCGGACAGCCTGGCTTTCCCGCTGCGTGACGGTATTCCGGTACTGCTGGAAAACGAAGCCCGTTCCCTGGTGGCTGAAGAGAGCAAACCATGAGCTTTGTCGTCATTATTCCTGCCCGTTACGCCTCAACGCGTCTGCCGGGTAAGCCGCTGGTAGATATCAACGGCAAGCCAATGATTGTGCATGTCCTTGAACGCGCCCGTGAGTCCGGCGCTGACCGTATTATCGTGGCCACCGATCATCCTGATGTTGCGCGTGCGGTTGAAGCCGCAGGCGGGGAAGTGTGCATGACCCGCGCCGATCACCAGTCTGGTACTGAACGTCTGGCTGAAGTGGTTGAGAAATGCGCATTCAGCGACGATACGGTAATCGTTAACGTGCAGGGCGACGAACCGATGATCCCGGCGGCGATTATTCGTCAGGTGGCGGAAAACCTGGCGCAGCGTCAGGTTGGCATGGCAACTCTCGCGGTACCTATCCACCACGCGGAAGAAGCGTTCAACCCGAACGCGGTGAAGGTTGTGACGGATGCGGAGGGCTATGCGCTTTATTTCTCCCGTGCCACCATCCCGTGGGATCGCGATCGCTTTGCGGTGTCCAAAGAGACCATTGGCGATACCTTCCTGCGCCATATTGGCATCTACGGCTATCGCGCGGGCTTTATTCGCCGCTATGTAACCTGGACACCGAGTCCGCTGGAGCATATTGAAATGCTGGAACAGCTTCGTGTGCTCTGGTATGGCGAAAAGATCCACGTTGCCGTCGCCGAAGAGGTGCCTGGTACAGGCGTAGACACCCCAGAAGATCTTGAGCGCGTTCGCGCTGAATTGCGTTAATCCTTGCGGCATCCCTCTTTTGGGAGGGATGCACTCCGCCGTTTATTTTCTCTTATCTTTTCCATAATTGATCTCCGCAGGGTGACATCTGCGTCCTGCGCGCTCATTATAAAAGCAGTAGTCTTAATGGGGGTAATCTCATATGGAACAGCTGCGTGCCGAACTGAGTCACCTGCTTGGCGAGAAGTTAAGCCGGGTGGAATGTGTAAGTGAAAAGGCAGATACCGCGCTCTGGTCGTTGTACGACAGTCAGGGAAACCCAATGCCGCTGATGGCCCGAAGCTTTACCTCGCCGGGTGTGGCCAGGCAGCTTGCCTGGAAAATTTCAATGCTCGCGCGGCAAGGAACCGTGCGTATGCCGACGGTTTACGGGGTGATGACGCATGAAGAGCACCCCGGTCCGGATGTTCTGCTGATTGAGCGTTTACGCGGAGTATCCGTTGAAGCCCCGGCGCGTACACCGGAGCGCTGGGAACAGCTGAAAGACCAGATTGTGGAGGCTCTGCTGGCCTGGCACCGGCAGGATAGCCGTGGCCTTGTGGGACCCGTCGACAGCACTCAGGAAAATCTCTGGCCGCTGTGGTATCGCCAGCGGGTGGAGGTGCTGTGGGGAACGCTTAATCAGTTCAACAACACCGGCTTGACCATGCAGGATAAACGTATCCTGTTCCGCACCCGGGAGTGTTTACCGGCGCTGTTTGAGGGCTTTAACGACAACTGCGTGTTGATACACGGTAATTTTACCCTGCGTAGCATGCTTAAAGATTCTCGTAGCGATCAGCTTCTGGCGATGCTGGGGCCAGGGGTCATGCTCTGGGCTCCGCGCGAGTATGACCTGTTCAGGCTCAGCGATAGCGCGGCCGCTGAAGGCTTGCTGTGGCACTATCTGCAGCGCGCGCCCGTTGCGGAGGCGTTTCTCTGGCGGCGCTGGCTTTATTTATTGTGGGATGAAGTGGCGCAGCTGGTGAATACCGGACGTTTCAACCGCGCCAACTTTGACCTTGCGACAAAATCACTCCTGCCCTGGCTCGCCTGAGGAGCCTTTCAGCCACTGCCAGATGCGTCCCAGCGTCTCATAGCCGACGCGATCGCTATGCATCAACCACATTGGGGACGGGATCACCCGTTCCCATGGGTTGAGCGGGGCGTTAATGGCCATCTGGTTCGCCGGCGCGGGAAGCGGGTGCAGACCTTGTTTTTCGAAGAAAATCATTGCCCTTGGCAGATGCGAAGCAGACGTCACCAGTAAGAACGGAACATCGCCAATAGCCTGTTTCACCGCGGCGGCTTCTTCTTCGGTATCTTTCGGACTATCCAGCGTGATAATAGCGGAGCGCGGCACGCCGAGGGATTCCGCCACCCTGGCGCCGGCTTCAGCCGTGCTGACCGGGTTGGTTTTGGCTGGCGCGCCAGTGAAGATCATTTTCGATCCCGGATTAGCCAGCCACAGGCGAATACCTTCGTTCAGGCGCGGCAGACTGTTATTGATCAGGTTAGAGCTGGGGGCCCAGTTTGGATCCCAGGTATACCCGCCGCCCAACACCACGATGTACTCCACTTTCTGGTTTCCCTGCCAGGTTGGGTAGGTGTTTTCGATGGGACGTAACAGTTTGTCTGCGACAGGTTGCAGGCTCAGCAGCAGCAGTACCAGCCAGCCGAAGGTGATCAGCGTTTTGCCACTTTTCTGAAAGCGACTAAACCACACCAGCCCCAGCCCCAGCGCGATGATGAGCAGCAGTAGCGGAAGGGGAAGCATCATGCCTCCAATGTATTTCTTCAGGGTAAAAAGCATCCTTTTTGGTTCCTTTTTTAACCATATAGCAGGCGAATACCCGTGATATTACACCAGAGAGGTTCATTCTCCGCGCGGGTGTGACAAAATAGCGGTTTTGCAGTTAGCGAGTGGAACTCTCCCAATGCGGGATCGCAATTTTGATGACATCGCGGAAAAGTTTTCGCGCAACATATACGGCACCACAAAAGGGCAGTTACGTCAGACGATCCTCTGGCAGGATCTGGACACCATTCTGGCCACGTATGGCGGTCAAACGTTGCGCGTGCTTGACGCCGGAGGCGGTGAAGGGCAGACGGCCATAAAAATGGCTGAGCGCGGTCATCACGTCACACTTTGCGATCTTTCTGCTGAGATGGTTGCGCGTGCCACGCGTGCAGCAGAGGAGAAAGGTGTGAGCGACAACATGCATTTTGTACAATGCGCCGCTCAGGACATCGCACAGCATTTGGAAACCCAGGTTGATCTGATATTGTTTCATGCGGTGCTGGAATGGGTAGCCGATCCGTTAAGCGTGTTACAAACCCTGTGGTCGATGCTACGCCCGGGCGGTACGCTGTCGCTGATGTTCTACAATGCTAACGGCTTCCTGATGCACAACATGGTTGCGGGCAACTTCGACTATGTTCAGGTCGGAATGCCGAAAAAGAAAAAGCGCACGCTTTCCCCGGACTATCCGCGCGATCCCCAGCAGGTTTACGGCTGGCTGGAAGAGATTGGCTGGCAGATAACCGGGAAGACGGGCGTCAGGGTGTTTCATGATTATCTGCGTGAAAAACACAAACAGCGTGACTGTTTTGACACCTTAACAGAATTAGAAACGCGGTATTGCCGTCAGGAACCGTTTATCAGTCTTGGCCGCTATATTCACGTCACCGCGCACAAGCCGCAGATGCAAGGATAACCTATGAGTGAATTTTCCCAGACAGTCCCCGAACTGGTTGCCTGGGCCAGGAAAAATGATTTCTCCATCTCGCTGCCGGTAGACAGACTCTCTTTCCTGCTGGCGGTTGCCACGCTGAACGGCGAACGGCTCGATGGCGAAATGAGCGAGGGTGAACTGGTGGATGCGTTCCGCCATGTGAGTGATGCGTTTGAGCAAACCAGCGAAACCATTAGCGTGCGTGCCAACAACGCAATCAACGATATGGTGCGTCAACGTCTGCTGAACCGCTTTACCAGCGAGCAGGCGGAAGGTAACGCCATTTATCGACTGACGCCACTGGGCATCGGCATTACCGATTACTACATCCGCCAGCGTGAGTTTTCCACGCTGCGTCTTTCCATGCAGCTCTCGATTGTGGCGGGTGAACTCAAGCGTGCAGCCGATGCCGCGGATGAAAACGGTGATGAATTCCACTGGCACCGCAACGTCTACGCGCCGCTGAAATATTCGGTAGCGGAGATTTTTGACAGTATCGATCTGACCCAGCGTCTGATGGACGAACAGCAGCAGCAGGTGAAAGATGATATCGCGCAGCTGCTGAATAAAGACTGGCGTGCGGCCATCTCCAGCTGTGAACTGCTGCTGTCGGAAACTTCCGGCACGCTGCGTGAACTGCAGGATACGCTGGAGGCCGCAGGCGATAAGCTCCAGGCCAACCTACTGCGCATTCAGGATGCGACTATGGCACATGACGATCTGCATTTTATCGACCGTCTGGTCTTTGATTTGCAGAGCAAGCTCGATCGCATCATTAGCTGGGGCCAGCAATCGATTGACCTGTGGATCGGTTACGATCGTCATGTACATAAATTTATCCGTACCGCTATCGATATGGATAAAAACCGCGTCTTTGCTCAGCGTCTGCGTCAGTCTGTTCAAACCTACTTCGATGCGCCGTGGGCGCTAACCTACGCCAATGCCGATCGTCTGCTCGATATGCGTGACGAAGAGATGGCGCTGCGTGATGAAGAGGTAACCGGTGAGCTGCCACCGGATCTGGAATACGAAGAATTTAACGAAATTCGTGAGCAACTTGCGGCCATGATCGAAGAACAGCTCGCTGTCTACAAAACCAGACAGGTACCGCTGGATCTTGGTCTCGTGGTGCGCGACTATCTGGCGCAATATCCTCGCGCGCGCCACTTCGACGTTGCCCGCATTGTGGTAGACCAGGCGGTTCGCCTGGGTATCGCGCAAGCAGATTTCACCGGACTGCCGCCGAAGTGGCAGCCGATTAACGATTACGGAGCCAAGGTACAGGCGCATGTCATTGACAAATATTGAACAAGTGATGCCATTAAAGCTGGCACAGGCGCTGGCGAATCCGTTATTTCCGGCGCTGGACAGCCAGCTGCGTGCCGGTCGTCATATTGGCCTCGACGAGCTGGATAATCACGCCTTTTTGATGGACTTCCAGGAGTATCTGGAAGAGTTTTACGCACGCTATAACGTTGAGCTTATCCGCGCGCCGGAAGGTTTCTTCTACCTGCGTCCGCGTTCCACCACGCTTATTCCGCGCTCCGTGCTTTCCGAGCTGGATATGATGGTCGGCAAAATTCTGTGCTACCTCTACCTCAGCCCGGAACGTCTGGCAAATGAAGGGATCTTCACCCAGCAGGAGCTTTACGATGAGCTGTTGACGCTGGCCGACGAAAGCAAGCTGCTGAAGCTTGTGAACAACCGTTCAACGGGGTCGGATCTCGATCGTCAGAAATTGCAGGAAAAAGTTCGCTCTTCTCTGAACCGTCTGCGTCGTCTGGGGATGGTCTGGTTTATGGGCCACGACAGCAGCAAATTCCGCATTACGGAATCTGTTTTCCGCTTCGGTGCCGACGTGCGTGCGGGCGACGACGCGCGTGAAGCGCAGCTTCGTATGATCCGCGACGGTGAGGCGATGCCGGTGGAAAACCATTTGCAGCTCAATGACGAGCCTGAAGACAATCAGCCGGATAGCGGGGAGGAAGAGTAATGATTGAACGCGGTAAATTTCGCTCACTAACGCTGATTAACTGGAACGGTTTCTTTGCCCGAACCTTTGATCTCGATGAGCTGGTGACAACGCTCTCCGGCGGTAACGGTGCGGGTAAATCCACCACCATGGCGGCCTTTGTGACGGCGCTGATCCCTGATTTGACGCTGCTGCACTTCCGTAACACCACCGAAGCGGGCGCGACAAGCGGCTCCCGCGATAAAGGCCTGCACGGTAAGCTCAAAGCTGGCGTCTGTTATTCGGTGCTGGATGTGATCAACTCCCGTCACCAGCGTGTGGTGGTGGGCGTGCGTCTGCAGCAGGTCGCCGGTCGCGATCGAAAAGTGGATATCAAGCCGTTCGCGATTCAGGGCCTGCCAACCTCAATGCAGCCAACGGCGCTGCTGACGGAAACGCTCAATGAGCGCCAGGCGCGCGTACTCACGCTGCAGGAGCTGAAAGACAAGCTCGAAGCTATCGAAGGCGTGCAGTTCAAGCAGTTCAACTCAATTACCGATTACCACTCCCTGATGTTCGATCTGGGCGTGGTGGCGCGTCGTCTGCGTACCGCATCCGACCGCAGCAAATATTACCGTCTGATTGAAGCCTCCCTGTACGGCGGGATCTCCAGCGCCATTACCCGCTCCCTGCGCGACTACCTGTTGCCGGAAAACAGCGGCGTGCGTAAGGCCTTCCAGGACATGGAAGCCGCGCTGCGTGAAAACCGCATGACGCTGGAAGCGATTCGCGTTACCCAGTCTGACCGCGATCTGTTTAAACACCTGATCAGTGAAGCCACCAACTATGTGGCGGCGGACTATATGCGTCACGCCAACGAGCGCCGCGTGCATCTCGATCAGGCATTAGAGTACCGCCGCGAGCTGTTCACCTCCCGTAAACAGCTGGTGGCCGAGCAGTATAAGCACGTTGAAATGGCCCGTGAACTGGGCGAACACAACGGGGCTGAAGGCGATCTGGAAGCCGATTATCAGGCCGCCAGCGATCATCTGAACCTGGTTCAGACCGCGCTGCGCCAGCAGGAAAAAATCGAGCGCTACGAAGCCGATCTCGATGAACTGCAAATTCGTCTCGAAGAGCAAAACGAAGTGGTGGCCGAAGCTGCCGACATGCAGGAAGAGAACGAAGCGCGTGCCGAAGCCGCCGAACTGGAAGTGGATGAACTGAAAAGCCAGCTCGCCGATTACCAGCAGGCGCTTGACGTGCAGCAGACGCGAGCGATTCAGTACAACCAGGCCCTGCAGGCATTGCAGCGTGCGAAAGAGCTATGCCATCTGCCTGACCTGACGCCGGACAGCGCCGATGAATGGCTGGACACCTTCCAGGCGAAAGAGCAGGAAGCCACGGAAAAATTGCTCTCCCTGGAACAGAAAATGAGCGTCGCGCAGACCGCGCACAGCCAGTTTGAACAAGCTTATCAGCTGGTGGTGGCGATTAACGGCCCGCTGGCGCGAAACGAAGCGTGGGACGTAGCTCGCGAGTTGCTGCGAGACGGCGTCAATCAGCGTCATCTGGCCGAGCAGGTGCAACCGCTGCGTATGCGTCTGAACGAGCTGGAACAGCGTCTGCGCGAGCAGCAGGAGGCCGAGCGTCTGCTGGCCGAGTTCTGTAAGCGTCAGGGTAAACATTACGATATTGACGATCTCGAGGCTCTGCATCAGGAGCTTGAAGCCCGTATCGCCGCCCTTTCCGATACGGTATCCAGCGCCAGCGAACAGCGTATGACGCTGCGTCAGGAGCTGGAGCAGCTCCAGTCCCGCTCGCAGACGCTGTTGCAACGCGCACCCGTCTGGCTGGCGGCGCAAAGCAGCCTGAACCAGCTCAGCGAACAGTGCGGTGAAACGTTCGAATCCAGCCAGGAAGTGACCGAATATCTGCAACAGCTGCTGGAGCGCGAGCGCGAGGCGATTGTTGAGCGTGATGAAGTTGGCGCGCGCAAGCGCGAGGTTGACGAAGAGATTGAACGCTTAAGCCAGCCGGGCGGTGCGGAAGATGCCCGCCTGAATACGCTGGCGGAGCGTTTCGGTGGCGTACTGCTGTCAGAAATTTATGATGACGTGGGTCTGGACGATGCGCCGTACTTCTCCGCGCTGTATGGCCCGTCGCGTAACGCGATTGTGGTGCCGGATCTGTCTCTGATTGCCGAACAGCTCGAAGGGCTGGAAGATTGCCCGGAAGATCTCTATCTGATCGAAGGGGATCCGCAGTCGTTCGATGACAGCGTGTTCAGCGTTGACGAGCTGGAAAAAGCGGTAGTGGTGAAAATCGCTGACCGTCAGTGGCGTTACTCGCGCTTCCCGGAACTTCCTCTGTTTGGCCGCGCCGCGCGTGAAAGCCGTATTGAGAGCCTGCACGCTGAGCGTGAAACGCTGTCTGAACGTTTTGCGACGCTGTCGTTTGACGTGCAGAAAACCCAGCGCCTGCATCAGGCATTTAGCCGCTTTATCGGTAGCCATCTGGGAGTGGCCTTTGAGGCTGACCCGGAAGCGGAAATTCGCAAGCTCAACACCCGCCGTGGCGAGCTTGAGCGCGCGATTGCCAGCCATGAAAATGACAACCAGCAGAGCCGCGTTCAGTTTGAACAGGCGAAAGAGGGCGTTGCTGCCCTGAACCGCATTCTGCCGCGTCTGAATCTGCTGGCGGACGATACGCTGGCTGACCGTGTGGATGAAATCCAGGAACGTCTGGATGAAGCGCAGGAGGCTGCGCGCTTCGTGCAGCAACACGGTAATCAGCTGGCGAAGCTGGAGCCGGTCGTTTCGGTGCTTCAGAGCGATCCAGAGCAGTTTGAGCAGCTAAAAGAAGATTATGCCTGGTCCCAGCAGGTGCAGCGTGAAGCACGCCAGCAGGCGTTTGCCCTGACGGAAGTGGTGCAGCGTCGCGCTCACTTCGGCTACTCTGACTCGGCGGAAATGCTGAGCGGTAACAGCGATCTGAACGAGAAATTACGCCAGCGCCTTGAGCAGGCTGAAGCGGAACGTACGCGTGCCCGTGAAGCGATGCGTAGCCACGCGGCCCAGTTGAACCAGTACAACCAGGTTCTGGCCTCGCTAAAAAGCTCCTTTGATACCAAGAAAGAGCTGTTAAACGATCTGCAAAAAGAGCTGCAGGACATCGGCGTCCGTGCCGACAGCGGGGCAGAAGAGCGGGCGCGTGTTCGTCGTGATGAGCTGCATGCCCAGCTGAGCAATAACCGTGCGCGTCGTAATCAGCTGGAAAAAGCGCTGACCTTCTGTGAAGCGGAGATGGATAACCTGACCCGCCGCCTGCGCAAGCTGGAGCGCGACTATCACGAAATGCGCGAGCAGGTGGTATCTGCGAAGGCAGGCTGGTGCGCGGTGATGCGCATGGTGAAAGACAATAATGTTGAACGCCGTCTGCATCGTCGTGAACTGGCGTACCTCTCTGCGGATGAACTGCGATCCATGTCGGATAAGGCGTTGGGTGCGCTGCGTCTGGCGGTGGCCGATAACGAACATCTGCGCGATGTGCTGCGTATGTCTGAAGATCCGAAGCGTCCTGAGCGTAAAATTCAGTTCTTCGTGGCGGTATACCAGCATCTGCGTGAGCGTATTCGTCAGGACATCATCCGTACCGACGATCCGGTCGAAGCCATTGAACAGATGGAAATTGAACTGGGGCGCCTGACGGAAGAGCTGACCTCCCGTGAGCAGAAGCTGGCTATCAGCTCCCGTAGCGTGGCGAACATCATCCGCAAGACCATTCAGCGCGAGCAGAACCGTATTCGCCAGCTGAACCAGGGTCTGCAGAGCGTATCGTTTGGTCAGGTGAACAGCGTACGTCTGAATGTAAACGTCCGTGAAGCGCACTCTACGCTGCTGGATGTGCTCTCTGAGCAGCATGAACAGCATCAGGATCTGTTTAACAGCAACCGTCTGACCTTCTCTGAAGCGCTGGCGAAGCTGTATCAGCGTCTGAATCCGCAGATTGATATGGGGCAACGTACGCCGCAAACCATCGGTGAAGAGCTGCTGGATTACCGTAACTACCTGGAGATGGAAGTTGAGGTTAACCGTGGTTCAGACGGCTGGCTGCGTGCGGAATCCGGGGCACTGTCGACCGGTGAAGCTATCGGTACCGGGATGTCGATTCTGGTGATGGTGGTGCAGAGCTGGGAAGATGAAGCGCGTCGTCTGCGCGGCAAAGATATTTCCCCATGCCGTCTGCTGTTCCTTGATGAGGCAGCGCGTCTGGATGCCCGCTCCATCGCCACGCTGTTTGAGCTCTGCGAACGTCTGGATATGCAGCTCATCATTGCGGCACCGGAAAATATTAGTCCGGAAAAAGGCACAACCTATAAACTGGTGCGTAAAGTGTTCCAGAACAGCGAGCACGTTCATGTTGTAGGCCTGCGTGGCTTTGCTCCGCAGCCGCCGGAGTCCTTACCGGGCACAGCAGACGCCTCCTGAGGCGTGTTGTTACAAAGTGCGGCGCATTAGCGCCGCTTTTTTTTACGCTTAACTTATGCTTACGGCTGCGTTATCTTTAAACTTCTTTACATAAGGTAAGGCAACTGCGTTTGTGCCTTCCTATAATGAATAAAAGCCCCAGTGTGATGGGCATGTCGTGAGAAAACAGGGGGCAAGGGATGTTGCTAAAGAAAAATCGTGGTCATCAGCTGTCAGCGTTGAGTTTGTGTCTGGCGGTGATGTTTGCTCCACTGTTAAGCGCTCAGGCCGATGAGCCTGAAGTTGTACCGTCAGACAGTTCCGCGACGATGGGTGCGCAGCCGACGTCGCTGTCACAACCGCTGGATCAATCTCCGGCGACGGCCATTTTAGCGGGTATCAGACCGCTACCCGAAGGTATCGACACCGGCGCGCTCCGCCAGCAGCTTCTAACCGGGCTTCCAGCAGGATACACGCCTGCCTACATTAACCAGCTTACGCTGCTTTATGCCGCGCGTGATATGAAGCCGATGTGGGAAAACCGGGACGCCGTGCGCGCTTTTCAGCAGCAGCTGGCGGAAGTCGCCATTGCAGGTTTTCAGCCGCAATTCACCACCTGGGTTGAGCTTCTGACCGATCCGGCCGTTACCGGTCAGGCGCGTGACGTGGTGCTGTCTGATGCCATGATGGGCTACCTCCAGTTCGTGGCGGGCATTCCGGTCAATGGCAACCGCTGGTTATACAGTCAAAAACCGTACAAGCTGGCGACGCCGGCGCTGTCGGTCATTAACCAGTGGCAACTGGCGCTGGACAACGGTGACCTGCCGCGCTTTATCGCAAGCCTGGCGCCTGCCCATCCGCAGTATGCCACCATGCATCAGTCGCTGCTTGAGCTAGTTGCCGATTCCCGCCCGTGGCCTCAGGTGCGTGGCACAACCACGCTTCGTCCGGGACAGTGGAGCAGCGATGTCCCGGCGATCCGCGAAATTATGAAACGCTCCGGCATTCTCGAAAGCGGTCCTAAGATTGCGCTGCCCGGCGACGATACGCAAAGCGCGGTCGTCAGCCCGTCGGCCCCGGTAAAAGAGAAAAAGGCTGTTGCACAGAGCAACAAACCCGCCGCCTACGATCGCGAACTGGTCGCGGCGGTTAAGCAGTTCCAGGCCGCGCAGGGGCTGGGCGCAGACGGGGTGATCGGTCCATCCACCCGCGACTGGCTGAACGTCTCGCCTGCCCAGCGTGCTGGGGTGCTGGCGCTGAATATCCAGCGTTTACGTCTGCTGCCGGGAACACTGTCGACCGGGATTATGGTGAATATTCCAGCGTATTCGCTGGTTTATTATCAGAACGGTAGCGAAGTGCTGGCGTCGCGTGTGATTGTCGGACGTCCTGACCGTAAAACGCCGATGATGAGCAGTGCCCTGAATAACGTGGTGGTAAACCCGCCGTGGAACGTGCCACCGACGCTGGCGCGCAAGGATATTCTGCCTAAGGTCTGGAACGATCCTGGCTATCTGGAGCGTCATAACTATACGGTGATCCGCGGCTGGAACAGCAAAGAGACGATCGATCCGTGGATGGTTGACTGGTCAACAATTACGCCGTCGAACCTGCCATTCCGTTTCCAGCAGGCACCGGGTGCGCATAACTCGCTGGGGCGCTATAAATTCAACATGCCAAGTTCGGACGCTATCTATCTGCATGATACGCCGAACCATAACCTGTTCCAGAAAGATGCCCGCGCGCTCAGCTCAGGCTGCGTTCGTGTGAATAAGGCATCGGAACTGGCGAATATGCTGTTGCAGGATGCGGGCTGGAACGACACGCGGATTTCCGATGCCCTCAAGCAGGGGGACACCCGTTACGTTAACATTCGACACAATATACCGGTCAATCTTTACTATCTGACGGCGTTTGTTGGTGAAGATGGACGTACACAGTATCGTACAGATATTTACAATTATGATCTCACGGCGCGATCCGGCGCACAAATTTTGCCAAAAGCTGAACAATTAATCAGGTAAATGAAGCAGTTCGGGAAAATAGGTTGTCGTAAGTTAGGGCAAATACGTGGCGATATGGCTGGAAGCCGCGTGTTTGCTGGGGTTGGGTGCCTTGACGTCGTCGGCTTTGCCAGTTAAGGTGCCCTTCGTGCGCTAAGCATATTACGATTTCTTTGACCTGTAGACCTGATTATCATGGACAAATTTGACGCTAATCGCCGCAAACTGCTGGCGTTAGGTGGCGTTGCGCTCGGCGCAGCGGCCATCCTGCCGACGCCAGCATTTGCCACCCTCTCGACACCTCGTCCGCGTATTTTAACGCTCAACAATCTGCATACTGGTGAGTCGCTAAAAGCGGAATTCTTCGATGGCAGAGGCTATATTCAGGATGAATTAGCAAGACTTAACCATTTTTTCCGTGATTTCCGCGCGAATAAAGTAAAAGCCATCGACCCAGGATTATTTGACCAGTTGTTCCGCCTTCAGGGCCTGCTGGGTACCAGCAAGCCGGTGCAACTCATTTCGGGTTATCGTTCCATTGATACCAATAATGAATTGCGCGCCCGCAGCCGTGGGGTAGCGAAAAAAAGCTATCACACCAGGGGACAGGCAATGGATTTCCATATTGAAGGCGTTTCGTTAGCCAATATTCGCAAAGCTGCGTTATCTATGCGCGCAGGTGGTGTAGGATATTACCCAAGTAGTAACTTTGTGCATATTGATACCGGTCCAGTTCGGCACTGGTAATAACGAAACACAGGAGCAGTATGAACTATCGTATTATTCCGGTTACGGCGTTCTCCCAGAATTGTTCATTGATCTGGTGTGAGCAAACCAAACTGGCCGCGCTTGTCGATCCCGGCGGTGACGCTGAGAAGATCAAACAGGAAGTTGCAGAAAGCGGTGTGACGCTGATGCAGATTTTACTGACGCATGGTCACCTTGACCATGTCGGCGCAGCGGCGGAGCTGGCACAGCACTATGGAGTGCCGGTGATCGGTCCGGAAAAAGAAGATGAGTTCTGGCTGCAGGGTTTGCCAGCCCAAAGCCGCATGTTTGGCCTCGATGAGTGTCAGCCATTGACGCCCGATCGCTGGTTAAACGAAGGAGAGCGTGTGAACGTAGGGAATGTGACTTTACAGGTGTTGCATTGTCCTGGGCATACGCCAGGCCATATTGTCTTCTTTGATGACCAGTCCCGTCTGCTGATTTCCGGCGATGTGATCTTCAAAGGTGGCGTAGGACGCAGCGATTTCCCGCGTGGCGACCACGGACAGCTGATCCAGTCGATTAAACAGAAGTTATTGCCACTGGGTGATGACGTGACGTTTATCCCTGGACACGGCCCGATGTCGACGCTGGGCTACGAGCGGGTGCATAACCCCTTCCTTCAGGATGAAATGCCTGTCTGGTAAATCCGGATAATAAAAAAAGCCTGCATAGTGCAGGCTTTTTTGTGGGCGCTAATTACATTACAGTACGGCGACAATCGCTTCGCACAGTGGCGCCATGTTGTCAGGGGTCATACCTGCAACGTTCACGCGGCCAGAGGCCACGGCGTACACGCCAAACTCTTCACGCAGACGCAGAACCTGTTCTTTGGTCAGGCCACTGAAAGAGAACATACCGTTCTGCTTAGTAATAAAGCTGAAATCACGGTCTGCACCTTTCTCTGCCAGGGTGTTCACAAACAGCAGGCGCATGCGCTGAATACGCTGACGCATATCGTTGAGCTCTTGCTCCCAAATCGCGCGGAGCGCATCGTTGCTCAGGATGGTGGCAACGACAGAGGCACCGTGTGCTGGTGGGTTAGAGTAGTTAGCGCGGATAACTGATTTCATCTGGCTGAACGCACGATCGGCAGTCTCTTCGTTTGCTGCGACCAGCGTGCAGGCACCAACACGCTCATTGTACAGGCCAAAGTTCTTAGAGTAGGAGCTAGCAACGATCAGTTCCTGATGGACGGCTGCGAAAGCGCGCAGACCTTCAGCGTCTTCTTCCAGACCACGGGCGAAGCCCTGGTAAGCGAAGTCAAACAGCGGCAGCCAGCCTTTTTCGACAGACAGTTTCGCCAGTTGTTCCCACTGTTCAAGCGTCGGATCAATGCCGGTTGGGTTGTGGCAGCAGCCGTGGAACAGTACCACGTCGCCCGCCTGGGCTTCACTCAGGCTCGCCAGCAGACCGTCGAAGTCCAGAGCATGGTTTGCGGCGTCGTAGTAGGCATATTCGCGCACTTCCAGACCCGCAGAGTTAAAGACGCTCTTATGGTTCGGCCAGCTTGGGTTGCTTACCCATACGCGCTTAACAGCGGTATTTTTTGCAAGGAAATCCGCCGCCACGCGCAGTGCGCCGGTACCGCCAGGCGTTTGTGCTGTGCGCGCGCGTTTGTCGCTCACAATTGTACTACCTTTACCGAACAGCAGCTCCTGCGTGCAACGACCAAACTCAGGGATACCATCAATACCGAGGTAGTTCTTGGTGGTTTCATTTTCCAGCAGATACTGCTCAGCTTTTTTTACGCTGGTCAGTACCGGGGTTTTGCCGGTTTCATCTTTATATACACCAATACCCAGGTTGATTTTGCCAGGGCGGTCGTCGGCACGAAACAGATCGGCCAGGCCCAGAATAGGGTCGGCAGGAGCGGCGGTAATGTTCTCAAACATGACGAAGTTCCATTGTGATTACAGAAGTGAAATCCGCTATCAGGTTAACGGTAGATTTACAAAATGCCAACCGTTTGCGACGAAAAGCGTGCGGCTTTTCAAAAGTCGCCATTATTTTCTGTCAGGCATAAAAAAACAGGGCCGAAGCCCTGTTCATTAAGCATATAACAAAGTGGTGTACTGATTAGAACTGGTAAGTTACAGCCATTGCAACCTGGTCGTCTTTACCGTTCACGATACCCACGCTACGAGAATAGTCGGTGTCGTCGATCAGGTTCAGCTGGTAGTCAACATAGATGTTGAAGTTTTTGTTGAAGTAGTAAGTCGCACCGAGTTCAACAAATTTCTGCAGGTCAGCATCGCCGCCCGCGAAGGTGCCGCGCTGAGCCAGGTTTTTACCTTTAGACTGAACGTAGGACACGGATGGACGCAGACCGAAGTCGAACTGGTACTGAGCGATAACTTCGAAGTTCTGAGTTTTGTTTGCGAATGAACCGTCTTCTTCACGGGTCATGTTGCGGGTTTCAGCGTAGGTGGTTGCCAGGTAGATGTTGTTCGCGTCGTACTTAGCACCAACAGCCCATGCTTCCGCTTTTTCTCGCCTTTACCGTCAGCGGTCTGCAGGTTAGTACGGTCAGAGTTGCTGTATGCGCCGATCAGGCCGAAACCTTCGCCGAATTCATAACCAACAGAGGTACCAAAACCGTCACCATTAGCGGTTCTAACGTCGGTACGATCGTTTTTACCCTGATACTGCAGGCCCAGGCTCAGACCATCAACCAGACCGAAGAAGTCAGAGTTACGATAGGTCAGAACGCCAGTGGTACGGCCGGTCATGAAGTTATCAGAGTAGTTAGCCCAGGTCATACCTGAGTAGGATGGCGCCATATCGGTGTAAGATTCTACATCGTAAACGATACCGTAGTTACGGCCGTAGTCGATGGAACCTGCATCACCAGCTTTCAGGCCAGCGAACGCCAGACGGGTACGCTGAGTCTGGCTGCTTTCTGGCTGGCTTGCCAGAGCACGGTATTCCCACTGGCCGTAACCGGTCAGTTGGTCATTGATTTGGGTTTCGCCTTTGAAACCGATCTGAGCATAGGTCGCATCGCTGCTGTCTGTGTTGTCACCGGAGGTCACGAAATCGTGCTCACCAACCACTTTCCCGTACAGATCCAGTTTGTTGCCGTTTTTGTTATAGATTTCTGCAGCGTTAGCTGCACCGGCTACCAGCAGGGCAGGGATTACCACTGCCAGAATATTGCGCTTCATCATTATTTATTACCCTCATTGGTTTTTTTATGACACTCGCCACTGCCGCCAATAAATTCCGTCAATAAATATTTCCGGAACTATTGATGAGAGTTTGGTGTCTTTATGTATCTGTCAGGCATCTTTCCATTCATAGAACCGTTTCGCTAGCCTGAAAGTGCTACAGTTTTCAAGATTGAGTAACAAAAAGAAATTATATGTAACTAAATGTGTATTTTTCGGAACTTTGTGAACCACCTCAAATTTCAGAAAGACCTGGCGAATTAAACGGCAGGAAGATTCCTATATATATGAATTCCTTATAATTAATTTAGATAAAGGCTATTCGTATATGCGCACCTTCAACGACTCATTTTTTCTTATGACCTCCAAAAGGACTTCTGGATGGCTGTGATTTTGGTTGAAATTTGTGCTATTGCTTGAGGATTAAATAATCGCAATAAAAATAGGGTTTATTTTTTGTTCGTAGATATTTCGTGGAAACAAAACGTAACAACTAGTGGTTGTGACGGGGTCAAAGTTGAAAGGTGCTTACTTTACGCTGACGAAAATTGACAGAGCAGAATAAAATAATGGCCAGCAAATGCTGGCCATTATGATTTTGGTTACTTAGAAGCTGGCATTACGCGGCGTACGTGGGAACGGAATAACGTCACGTACGTTCTGAACACCTGTGACGTAGGCGATCAGACGTTCGAAGCCCAGACCAAAGCCTGAGTGTGGCACTGTACCGTAACGGCGCAGATCGCGATACCAGCTGTAATCCGCCGGATTGAGCCCCATCTCTTGCATGCGCGCATCCAGCACGTCCAGACGCTCTTCACGCTGGGAACCACCGATAATTTCACCAATGCCCGGCGCCAGTACGTCCATTGCGGCAACGGTTTTACCGTCTTCGTTAAGGCGCATATAGAACGCCTTAATGTCTTTCGGGTAGTTTTTCACAACAACCGGTGCTTTAAAGTGCTTCTCAGCCAGGTAACGCTCATGCTCGGAAGAGAGATCCACGCCCCAGTAAACCGGGTTCTCAAACTTCTCACCGCATTTCTCGAGAATAGCGACCGCATCGGTGTAATCCACCTGGGCAAAGTCGGAGGAAACAAAGCGCTCCAGACGTGCAATCGCTTCGTTATCGACACGCTCAGCGAAGAATTTCATGTCATCAGCACGTTCTTCCAGTACCGCTTTGAAGACGTACTTGAGCATGGCTTCCGCCAGGCCAGCGACATCGTTCAGATCTGCGAAAGCCACTTCAGGCTCCAGCATCCAGAATTCTGCCAGGTGACGGCTGGTGTTGGAGTTTTCCGCGCGGAAGGTTGGGCCGAAGGTATAGATTTTAGACAGCGCACAGGCGTAGGTTTCGCCGTTGAGCTGGCCGGATACCGTCAGGAAGGCTTCTTTACCAAAGAAGTCTTTGTCAAAGTCCACTTTACCTTCTGGCGTGCGCGGCAGGTTTTCCAGATCCAGCGTAGAAACGCGGAACATCTCGCCAGCGCCTTCGGTATCAGAGGCGGTGATCAGCGGGGTAGATACCCAGAAATAACCCTGCTCATCGAAGAAGCGATGCAGTGCCTGCGCCAGCGTGTGGCGGACACGGGCCACCGCACCAATCAGGTTGGTGCGTGGACGCAGGTGAGCCACTTCACGCAGATATTCGATGCTGTGACGTTTTGCGGCCATCGGGTAGGTATCAGGATCTTCAACCCAGCCAGTTACTTCAACGGCAGTGGCCTGAATTTCGAAACTCTGACCCTGACCCGGTGATGCGACAACCACGCCGGTAACAATTACGGAACAACCGGTTGTCAGGTGCAGAACGTCATCATTGTAATTGGGCAGAGAATTATTAATGACGGCCTGTACAGGATCAAAGCAGGAACCGTCATAGACGGCAAGGAAGGAGATGCCAGCTTTAGAATCTCGGCGGGTACGCACCCATCCGCGCACGGTGACTTCTAGGTCTTCGGCGACACGGCCCTGGAGTACGTCGGCTACAGGCACAACGCTCATAATATTCTCTCTGTTAATAGTCGGAAAAAATAAACACTTGTCCACCCAAATGGGGGGATATCTATGTTACCTGCCATCCGCTATCAGACAAGTAAATTTCGCAGTCAAAAGAGAAGAATTAAGAAATAAATAAGAAGTAGGGAGCCATTTGGCTCCCTTAAGCGCTTAACTGGCTTTTTTGACCTGAGGGAGATCGAAAGCTTTGCGTAACGCGCGGACAAACGCTTTATCATGACAGATGGTTTTACCCGGGCTATCGGAGAGCTTGGCTACCGGCTTGCCGTTACATTCCACCAGTTTTATCACGATATTCAGCGGTTTTACCTGAGGGATGTCGCAGGTTAAACGGGTGCCAATCCCGAAGCTCAGGTTCACTCGGGTACTGAAATGGCGATAGAGTTCAACCGCTTTCGCGAGATCGAGGTTGTCGGAGAAGACCAGCACCTTGCTCATCGGGTCGATGCCGAGTTTTTCGTAATGCGCTATCGCCTTCTCACCCCATTCAACCGGATCCCCGGAGTCATGACGTAACCCCTGGTAACGCTCAGCGAACTCAGGGCCGAAATCACGCAGGAACGCATCCATCGTGATACAGTCGGTCAGGGCGATGCCGAGTTGATTCGGATACTCGTCAAGCCACGCGGCCAGTGCGGCGCGTTGGCTGTTGGCCAGATCTGGACTGATCTGCTGATGCGCCTGGAACCATTCATGCGCCTGGGTACCCATGGGTGTCAGGTTCAGACGACGTGCCAGATCGTAATTACTGGTGCCCACGAACCACGACTCTTGCTGCAGACGCTGAACAATGGCCTGCTGAACGTCGCGGGAGAAACGGCGACGCGTGCCAAAGTCCATAAGACGGAAGCGGGACATATCCAACCCATCCGTCAGGGTGGCAAACCCTGCGAGTTTGTTTTCCAGCGCGGCCAGTGCCTGAGTCACCCCGGTTTCCGGCGAACGGTAGCGGTGAGCCAGCTCGCTGATCACAGCCAGCAGCGGAACTTCCCACATGATCACTTCACGCCATGGGCCTTCAAGGCGAATATCCAGCTTGCCGTTATCATTCGTGACGGTGACCTGCTCTGGCTTATAACGGAAGTCGCGCAGCCAGTTCAGATAGTCCGCTTTAAAGAAAGGCAGGCCGGAAAGCCACTGGTATTCGTCGTCCTGTAACGTCAGATGCTGCATAGCATCGACCTGTTCACGAATGGAATCTGCGTAGATACCGAGCAAGTCGTCGCCACGGCAGCGGAATTCCGCCGCAACATCAACATCATAGTAATGGTGGAAAACGGCTTGCTGCATGTGCAGTTTATACGCGTCGGTATCCAGCAACGTATGCAGAACAGGAGAAGCGAATCGAGTCATAGGTGCGCAGTAGCATCCTCTCACAGGAGCGTTTAGTACAATAAACAACTCCGGAGTATACCTTGTTTAGTGATTTATTGAACCCCGATCACAACATAAGCGCTCTTTATGGTCGAGGGCATTTTGTGCCCCGTGTTATACAAATGTAGCTATATGACTGCTAACCACTTGAATTTACAGATTACTACTGTGCTACTACCATGCTTTGGGGCAGTGATGGGGCAAAGCGTGAAAGCGCCTGGTTGAGCAGGGAAACCTGTTCGGTACTCTTCTCTGACATCCACTTTCCATACACCTTGTAAACCATCTGTGCATCGGTATGTCCCATCTGAGTTGCTATAAAGTTTGGGTTTGCCCCAGCTGATAATGACCAGCACGCATAAGTATGTCGTGACTGGTAGGCGTTGCGGTACCGTATTCCGGCGCGCTTGATTATCGGGGCCCAAATTTTATTAATCGAATTAACCGCGTAGTGATATCCTCTACGAGGCCCATGCTTGACGCATTGAGGACTGAAAACGAAAGTGCAGGGGTGTATGACTGACTGGCCATATTCCCGCAATTTCACTTCAATCTCATACTGCCGGCCAAGGCGCGTCAGCTGGGCCTGATTCCTCAGGGCATCAATAGCTGGTTGAATGAGATAAATCACCCTGTCAGTGCCTGCGTCGGTTTTTGGCAGGGTGAACTCATTCGTCTGGGTAAGGTTGCGTTTCACTGTGATGGTTCCGGCATGCAGATCGATATCTTCCCACGCTAGACCGCACAACTCCCCATGCCTCATTCCAGTATAGACTGCCAGCGACCAGAGATTTCTCATCTGCTGGTGGCCGCAAGCCTGGATAAACCGGATAAACTCTTCTGTCGTGAGTGGATCTGGTTCACCTTTCGCTTTTTTGAGGCGGTTAATTCCGCTAAACGGGTTTTCCTTTGCGTAACCGTTATCCGCTCCGAACTGGAAGATCTCGGCCATCAGCATCATGTAATTATTCACGGTCGAAGACTTCCTGCCTTTAACCTGTGTCCGGTGATCCTTCTTCATTACATGAAAACCCGTCAGCAACTCCTTTCTCACGTACAGCAAATCCTCAGTGGTCACCGCAGAAACCATTTTGTTTTCGCCGATGCGCGGAAGCATGTTTTTTATGATGGATTCGTACCGACTCATAGTGTTAGAGCTGATTTCCATCCTCTTCAGCTCAGACCACTTTTCGGTAAGCTCCAGCACAGTAATTTCCTTTCTATCCTGACCGAACCGGGCAAGGTTCGGTGAGTTTGGGAATTTTTCCGCATAGTTAAAATTCCCCATCCTTATCGCAAAACAAACTGAAGAACGAAGCTCGCCGGCTATCTTGCGATTTTTGGCAGTATCAGGGACACCGAGGTTTTCCCTGACTCGCTTGCCTTTATATACAAACCAGATGCGAAGTGAACCGCCGTGGTTTTCGACGCCTGTCGGGTATGATGCATTAGCCATTAATCCCTCCTGACGTCCAGGAGCGTTGACGAGTGTACTGCTTTTCATGCTGTCTTCGCACCTGGTTGATTTTTTTTCTGAGCCTCGATCCACTGATCAACGGCTTTTCTGTTGTACATGCATTCGCTCGAAGGCTTTGGATTGCCATCGGGTGAGATGTGCAGGTACTCGCGGCCAAGCATCCAGGATTCTTTTCTGGCTCGGGTGATGGTTCCGGGCTTAAGCCCGGTAACCGCAATCAGAACCTTTTCGCTAACCCAGTCATTCGGCACCAGAAGAATAATTTCAGCACTGGTTTGCATGGTTCTCCTCCACTTTTTCTTTAGCCAGGCGAACGCACCGCGCGAAAGAAGAGGGCGTTACAATTTCGCGAAGAGCCTGAACCAGAAAATCATTGTGCTGCTGGTGCAGCTGCAGGTTGCGTTCCTTCTCCTCATGGCGCAGGACAGCCAGACGAGCTGTGATGATGCGGCGCTTACCTTTGATCACCCGTAGCGCGTTTTCTGCCTTTTTCCGCCATGCGCTCCAGTCACTGCAGCTGTTCGATCTCGCCAGCTGCTCTTCAATGCTGAGCTGCGCTTCTTCTGCGTTAACGAGCTGCTGCAGGCATTCGCTGATTGTGTTCAGATTGTCTGTCTCGACGTAGAATTTGTGCATTATTAACCCTCCCACCCAATCGCCTGGAACAGACCCATTTTAGGGTGATACCAGCGGGTGCCGCGCGGTTCAGCCTCTGACATCATCTGGCGAAACGCGGTCATGAATGGCTCCAGTTCGACGATAGCCCTACGTGACAAAAGCCCGTCTGGAGTCATAAATTCGTGCGTGTCTGTCGGGATGCGGTAGGCATTGACCAAATTCCGGCACTTCGCGTCACTCATTCCGCTTTTGGCTACCACCTGGCGGTAACCGACATATCCGGCGCGCATGGTGCCGCGCTTGATGTTCTCCACCGCTTCGGTGACCGTTTCGATCTGCTCTTCAACATGATTCAGGCGTTTTTGCTGGCGAACGGCATCGGCGGCCATAGCGGCGATCATTTCGATTTCAGTCAATGGTTGTGGTTGCTGATGACGGAAATAACCACTTACCAACTCGCGTTGTACTTTCCAGGCCAGATCATCATTAAATGGTTTCGTCAGCATCAGGTACCCTGATTCGAAGAGGACAATTCCTGATGGCGCAAATTTCGAAAAAACTCCAACGGGAAGGTCCGTACGTATAGTGTCTGCACCTAATTCTTCATAATCCTCACCGCGAACAAAGCGGTCTTTATTGCGATTAAATGCTGCACGGGCGGTGCCTTCTGGTCGCTGGTGGACTTCATCAATCATCGCCAGCGTCACAACGCGCTGACCGCGATATTCGACTGCCGGCAGCCGTTTGTTATTGATCGTTACTGTGTTCATGCTCGATATCCTTCTGAGTGCCCGGCTTTACGCCGGGCTGGTGAATCACTTAACCTGGATAAATGGAGTATTGGCGCCGCTGGTCATGTACTGGGGCAGAGTGCCGTTCCATTTGTTGATGGCCTCCAGTTGAAGCACTTCAGGGTTTTCGCGCATGGCCTGCCCACGAATCTGGATAGACTTCGCTTCCGCTTCCGCCAACTTCAGCTTTGCGTCTGCCTGGCCATCCGCTTCAGCGCGCAGCATGTTTGCTTCGGCTTCACGCTGTTTCACCTCCTGCTCGCGCTGCAGGGTCTTCTGGTTGGCGGTGACTTTGGCGTTAATGCTGTCGATAACTGTCGGCGGGTACTCAGGACGGCCGACGTAAGAAAGGCTGATAACCTGGATTCCTACCGGCCCCATGTCGGACTGGATCTCTTTCAGAGCGTTTTCAAGCAGCTCAGCTTTCCCGCCGTCAATGAACTTATCGGTACTCATGCGGCTTGCGAGACGATTAAGGGCATCGGCAATCTTCTGGCGCAGATCGGTATCGGTGATGTCGTCCACACCTTTGCGATAGGTCTGGAAGACCGTCGTCACTTTGGTTGGATCAACTTTATAGGCGACACCAATGTGATAGCCGATCGTAGTGCCGTCACTCATCTGGAAATTGAATGCGTCGTCGTAGGTTTTCATCTGTTTGAAGGTTGGGAAGATGTAGACCTCTGTGTTCCAGCCGGTCCAATAGCGGCCTACTCCAACCACTTCTCCGACACCTTTGTCGTCTCCCAGCTTATTCACCTTGATACCCACGTTGCCGGGCTCGACACGATCGCAACCTACAAGACCGATGGCAGAGAGCGCGATAATTGAAGCCATAATTGCTTTTTTCATTTCTTTTCCTTAGTTACGGTTACAACAAGACCCTTACAAATGGCGTAGATGCACGGCGGGGTCATGATCGCCAGGGCAAAACCGGATAACACTGCTGTGGTGTCCTTCATCGAAATGAGGATCGGAACGAAAAGGCCATAAACGCTGGCGACAATTACCAGCGAGAGAACAACGCGTAAGTAAGCAATCATCAGCGCAGCCCCTCTGGTTTACAGGCCTGCAGTTCTGCCTGCTCTCTCACGAATCGGTCATGCATGGCGTCCCACTTTCCGAGCCACTTACGTGCTTCGCGCTTACGCTCCAGAATTCGGCGAATGCGCCGCATGCATCGGTTATGTGCAAAGAGATATTGCTGTGTGTGCTGGCCCATGCGGTTGACGAGCACACCATTGCTGAAAACAGGTTCGTCTGGTTCGTTGGTGTTCAAACCGGCACGATGAAAAGTTTTGGTTACCATGTAGTGAGCAAGGTTACTGATCGCTGCGCTCCTGCTGAGGAAACGGCGCGAGTAGCCGTGTCGAGATACGACGTAAACGGGCTGCAGCTCCTTGGCAAAGGCGCTGTCAATTGAGGTGGTGCTGATGCGTTTATCGTTCATTTCCGGTCCTTAACTTTGCTGTATCGTTCGTGACTCATGACTTCCCAGTTCTTGCCGCCATCGCGGGACAGCAGCCGCCATCGGTGATTAACCTTGAGGCTCAAATTACCGGAGCCGTGCATACGGCAGGGGTGAATGCGCCTTGTTCTGAACTGGCTTAAAACGTGTGCTGCTTTGAGGTGAACCCACTCAGGAATTCGTATCGCTGTAAGTGCCATCAGATCCCCCCATTTCATGACCCTCCGTTTTCGGAGCCTCCACTTTTTGTTTTTTGACGAACTCGACCAGCTCAGAAATGAGCTCGTCGATTAACTCCTTTCCGCTATCCGTAAGGAATTCACCGCTGCCATTTACATCAACAGCGCCGCTGTAAATTCCCATGATGGCTTTTACACCATCGACATTTCCGTACTCACTGAACGCAAGCCTTTCGAATTTTCGTAATAATCCATCGAGAAGAATCTCTGTTAACTCGACCGTGTTAATACCGCCTTTATTGAGCTTTATAACAAGGCAGTTACTGCCCGTTTTACGCTGGTGGCGTAATAACGCTGCCTTTAAAATTCGGCGGCGATATGTCTCGATTAATTTATCCATTGCGGCGAGCCTCCTCCTCTAAGCTCATAACAATTTCCTCTTCTTTTTCGGTCCAATCATGAATTTCGCCAGCAATGTCATAAACAAGAGAGCAAATAGTTTTAAGTTGGAAATGGTCCAGTTTGTCGTGATATTCAAATAATGTTTGCGATAAACCAGCCAGTTGCTCGGCTTTGATGTTCACAACCTGAATGTCTTGCCTTTTTAATAAGCTCATAATTACCGACCATATGCTTTTTTAAGATAAAGACGAGCGATTACCTCGTAATCGCAGGCCGCATAAAGGCATGCTGTTCTATATGCCGATTTATCAATGATGAAAGTCATACGAAGCGCCTCACAGCCAAAGAAGCCACCACCCGACCGTGAATTTTGATTTCTTTCTGTTCATCGGTATTAAGGGTGAAAGTTTCGTAATGATGGTTATCAGAAATGATTTTTAATGAGCCATCAGCTAATGGCTCGATTCTCTTAATGAAAAGGCATGGGCGACCAAAAGCATCCATTGTGTAAACATAAATGCCAGAGGTAAGCGCATGTCCACCGCAATCAACGAAAGCCACAACCTCACATGGTTCGATGGTCGGCTGCATGGAGTAACCTTCCATCCGGCAGCTTTGAACGCGGTTACCAAAGTCATTAATGTTGTCAGATCCGAACAGCATTTGAGGCGTTTTAATCGGCTGATTAATTGCGACGGAATTTTGCATTTTCATTTCCTAAGGGTGAGTTTGTCCCCACCAAGAAAGGTGTTAATTAAATAATGTTAATTAATTTTAAATTTTGTCGGCTTGCTTGCAGATGGTTTCTTGCAAGTCGTCTAATTTTTCATAAACGATAGTTAGTGTACCGATAGACGACAATTCCGGAGGCATGCAATCCATAGCGTTAGATAAAGCCATTCTGCAATTGCCAATATCAGCAGACCATGAGTTAAGTTGATTGGACGTTATAATACTTGTTGGTTCTGTAAATTCACCGCACTGCTCGTTTCCTGAAATGAGCCACAGAACATCAGAATGAAGAATGTTAGCCAATTGGATTAACTGGTCAGCAAAAGGAACAGTTTTTTCCGTTTCCAAGTTGTTAATGGTTTCGGTTGTTAAACCAAGATGATCAGCCAAAAAATCCTGAGAGAGTCGAAGCGAAGATCTTTGATTTAATATTCTTTTGCCGATGGTTTTGGCTACGGTGATTTGAGTATTCATTTCATTGGCTCCATTGTTTGCCGATGAATGAACTTTATCTCAAAGATAAATTTTGGTAAATATCTTTTTGATAAATTATGATAAATTAATAGTTATGCCTTTGATATATATGGTAAATTATTTTGTGCAGGGCATAAAAAAACCAGCCGAAGCTGGTTTTTTATATGTATGAGTCTCAACCCAAACGGTTGTATGACATTTGCCATCTACCGACAACTAAGCCCTGAATGTGAAACTCGCTTTGATCAGTTTCAGATACAAACCATTTTTCGTAAGTTGAATTATCGCTGATGACTACCAGCTTGTCCTTAAGCAGCTGTAAGCGTTTGATATGAAAGTTGTCACCATAAACGAACGCATAAATCCCATCACCTATCAACCGGTTTACCGTAACGTCTATAACGACAAGATCCCCAGGGAAAATAGTCCCGAGCATGCTATCTCCGACAACCGTGCAGATTTTCAGGGAGGTAGGGCTACGCCCACCAAACATCCTTTTAGCTTCCTCTGGATCAAGTTCAATCGATTTAACTATTTCAGGATAGTCCATGTTCATCCTGCCACTTCCGCAACTGAACTCAGTGTCCATCACCTCAATTCGGTATTGTTGCTGATTTTTTGTCAGTGGATTTATGAAAAAGTTAGGCTTGGTACCAGATGCATCAACATCTGCTCTCTTTGAATCCATCCAGCCATGGGGCAGGCCCATACTTGACTCAATTCTCCTAGCTATTATGTCGCCAATGTTACGAGAGGCGTTAGAGCCAGATAACTGACTCAGTTGAGAAGGGGGTATACCAATTTTTTCAGCAATTTGTGCCTTGGTATAACCTTCCACGATGTACTCACCAATCAACCTGTTTAGGTTCTGGCGTCGAATGTTTTTTATGTCCATGACCAAATACTCCCACTTTTTAGCAATATGATAAATACCCAATTTGATAAATTTATCTTGCCTCATAGTTATCGTAAAGATAAACTTTACCAAAATGATAAATTGAGGTGTGGGTATGGAAAACGAACTTCTTTCCTGGCGTCGTGCTTCCACTAAAGAAGAGTGGCACGCTTTGGCAGTTAAGAGCGGTACATCAACAGGATATTTGAATCTTATTGCCTACGGATACAGAAATGCGTCACCAAAACTTGCAACTTCTATTGAAGCAGCAAGTAGAACTTTTGTGGGTAAAAAACCCCTCAAGCGAGAAATGCTTGTTTTCCCACGTCCGGGCAATGAGGTGTGACATGTCACGGCATTATTGCGTCAGCGAACCTTTACTGGTGGCTGAATTCAGTAACGAAAATGAGTTGGCGGGTGTCGCATGAGCATGGAACTGATGGTTAAAGCAATGAAGGTCAAGGTGGGAAATCCACTGCGTAAGCTCGTGCTACTGAAGCTTGCAGATAACGCTAGTGACCATGGCGAGTGCTGGCCAAGCTATCAACATATCGCCGATCAGTGCGAAATCAGTAAGCGATCTGTGATGATTCACATTGATGCTTTATGTGAATGCGGCCTGGTAAAAAAAGAACTTCGCCCAGGTCCAAAAGGTAACTCAAGTAATGTATATCGGCTTGATTTCAGTAGTGCAGGAGATTCACTAGGGGGTAGTGCAAATAGTTCACTACCTGGTGCAGGAGATTCACCCCATAGTGCAGGAGATTCACTAGGGGGTAGTGCAAATAGTTCACTACCTGGTGCAGGAGATTCACCCCATAGTGCAGGAGATTCACTAGGGGGTAGTGCAGGAGCTGCACCCAGAATCAGTCACTCTTTTGAACCAGTCAATGAATCAGTCATAGAACCTAAATATAACGGTTCATCTGACAACGATTCTGAAAATCGCTCTTCCAAGGGAAACTATTCCAACGAGTTCGAGCAGGCATGGCAGGCATACCCAAAACGTGCTGGTGGTAATTCCAAGGCCGCTGCCTGGAAAGCCTGGAAAGCTCGAATTAAAGACGGTGTTACCACTGAGGCAATGCTGGCTGGCGTAAACCGTTATGCCGGTTATGTCCGTGCTACAGGTAGTGCTGGAACACAGTACGTGAAACAGGCGGCGACTTTCTTTGGTCCCGATCGGCATTTCGAAGAGGCATGGCAGGCACCGTCTGGCCCAACAAACGGAAGGTCTGGAGGTTTGCCGGTGTCCGGGTTCAGTGAGCAAGATTATGGCCAGTCAGACTGCAACTGGTAAGCAGGAGAAATCACAATGCTGAGTATCAAACAACGTGAAGAAAGGGAAGCTCTGGTGGCGAAACGTGAAGGGCTTAGTGAAGAACTGGCTTTCGCTGTAGAGCATAAAAAACCGTGGCAATGGGGAAGCTGGGAGTCAGGCGAAGTCAGCACCTCCACCTGCGAGAAGCATGGCGATTTTGAGCGTATTACCCTCATTGGAAAAGCGTATCGTGGCGTTGAAAATGTTAAGCACTCCCAGTGCCCGGAGTGTGTGAAAGCGGAACTTGCTGACATTGAAGCCAGTCTGCGCGCATTACGAGTAGCCGACCTGATAGACAATGCCGGGATTGCACGACGGTTCGAAGCATGTGAATTCGATAACTACCAGGCCATCAATCAGGATGCCGCCAAAAATCTCGCGGCTTGTCAGCGTTATGCCAGCAGCTGGCCTGAGCGACTTAATGCCGGTACCGGGCTTGTTATGACCGGCAATTGCGGCACCGGCAAAAACCACCTGGCAGTGGCTATGGCAAAGAGCATCATCCGCGATCACCTTGCGAATGTGGAAATCACCGATGTCATGCGCCTCACCCGAGCGGTAAAAAGCACATGGCGCCACAATGCCGAAATGACCGAGGAAGACGTCATTGAACGCTTTGCTTCACTGGATCTGCTGATTATCGACGAAGTTGGTGTTCAGTTCGGCAGCCCGACTGAAATGACCATCCTGCAGGAAATTATCAATGCTCGGTACGAAAGCATTTTGCCAACCATCCTGATCAGCAATCTCACATTTGACCAGCTGAAAGAGACTATTGGTGAGCGAATCGTGGACCGGGTTACAGATGGTGGCCGCAACCGTCTGGCATTTGGCTGGGGAAGTTTCCGTGCCATCGCGTCAGGAGTTGTAGCATGACTCCTGTCTGGAAAAATGAAGATCTGGAAGGTGCGGTGATCGGCGCAATTTTTCTGCGTGGAGCCGACCCTGAGGTACTGGATATTCTTTCCAGGGTGCCGGCCACCGCTTTCTCGGTACCGCAGTATCGGGAAATATATACTGGGATCTGCCGTCAGGCGCGTGGAGCTGGCGTTATTGACCCTGTACTTCTCTGCGAAAGCATGCCAAAGCACAGCGCAATCATTCTGGACTCGAGCCGTATCGCATGGGCGAAGTCTGCGCTTGTGTCCTACGTTTCCACGCTGGAGCGTAATGCAGCTGTTCGCGATGCCGAAGCCGTGATTGAAAGGGCGCTGGCAGATATCCGGAGTGCTCACAATGGTGATGCGGCTTTATCGGCATTCAGGGCCGCACAGAATAGCATTGCCGCAATTACTCTCGAAGAAAAGACCGTTCAGCCAGTTCATATTGACGACATTCTCCCCGCTGTATTGGATCGGGTAGATGCGCGCAACCGTGGGCTTGAAGAAGCCAGAAGCCTCATGACAGGTATCGAAGAACTGGACGCAAAGACTGGCGGCATTGAACCAACAGATCTGGTGTTTATCGCTGCGCGCCCGTCGATGGGAAAAACTGAGTTGGCGCTCGATATCATCGACAAAGTTTCTGAACAAGGCCGTGGTGTCCTGTTCTTCAGCATGGAAATGCCAAACATCCAGATCGGTGAGCGCATGGTATCCGCTGCTGGGGGAATGTCGGTTTCACGTCTGAAAAGAGCTGCTGATTTCGATGATGAAGACTGGGCGAGGCTGACTGATGGTGTCGGTCGACTTACAGGGCGCAGTATCTGGATGGTTGATTCTACCGATCTGACCGTTGATCAGATCCAGCAGATATCTACCCGCCTGCAAATGGCGCATCCGGAAATAGCGCTGGTGGTCGTGGATTACCTGGCACTCATCAAAATTGAAAGCACTGCACGATATGACCTTGCCGTCGGTGAGGTGTCAAAAGGACTCAAGCGTCTGGCTAAATCCAATAAAACTCCGGTCCTTGCCCTGAGCCAGCTTTCTCGTGGCGTTGAGTCGAGACCCAACAAACGACCGATGAACTCAGACCTCAAAAACTCGGGTGAGATTGAGGCTGATGCTGATCTGATCATGATGCTATACCGAGATGAAGTTTATAACCCTGAGTCGCCAGCGAAGGGGATCGCGGAAATTAACGTGACCAAACAGCGCAACGGTGAATTGGGTACGATCTACCGTCGATTCTATAACGGGCACTTCCTGCCAATTGACCAGGAGTTAGCAAAGCAGCGTTCGGCGCCACAGCAGAAAGCTCAGACCAGACGTTACTCAAAAGAAAGGCATTCCAGCAATGCAGACTATTAAAAACATCAAAGCAACGAGGGCAACTTTATGAAACTGGAAGCGGCACTTAAACATTTTAGCCCTCAGGGAATGCAGATCAGCGACGACGTGAAGGGAACTTCTCCGGACCGCCTAACAGGAACAGATGTAATGGCGGCGATTGGTACCACCAGCAGCCGTGCGCGCTTCGGCCTGGCGGCGTTCTTCGGTAAAGCGGGAATCAGCAAAACAGATGAACAGCTCGCAGTTCAGGCGCTGGCTCGTTACGCGATGGAAACGGCACCAAAGAATGTTCGCAAAGCAGCTGGCGGGCAGTTCGGATGGTGTATGCAGATGTTGGCACAGTTTGCCTTTGCTGATTACTCGCGTTCGGCGGCTACCAGCGTGACATGTCACAGTTGCAGCGGGACCGGGTTTATCTCCGGGAATGAGGATGTGGTTAAACATCCTGGTATTTTCGACGCCGACGGTGCCGAAGTGGTGGCCCCGAAGATTAAAAATGAGCTGGTGAATAGGGTTTGCGGAACATGCGGAGGAAAGAAAGTGATCCTTGCCCGGTGCAGATGCGGCGGTAAAGGCGAAGTGTTGGACCGCAAAGCGACCAAAGAACGTGGCGCACCGGTTTTCAAAACCTGTGAACGTTGCTCTGGTAATGGCTTCTCTGCTATCTCCTCGGCGACGGTACACCGTGCCATTCTGAAGCGTCTCCCGGATCTCCATCAGTCCTCATGGTCACGCAACTGGAAACCCTTTTTTGAAATGCTGGTGGACACTCTGCGCCAGGGGGAGCGTCACGCGGCGGTAGAATTTGAGAAGGCAACAACTTATTAATATGATCGGAGCAAATAGCGACACTTTTTTGCACGTTAGTGTTGACTTTGCATAAAACTGTCCTGTATGCTTCTAATCGTGGAAGATACCGTCCAAACGAAATCAAACATTGAAACCCTGCTTCGGCGGGGTTTTTGCTTTTCTAAGGCTGCCATCGGGTGGCCTTTTTTGTTTCCCATCCTTCTGAGAGGTATCGCGAAAGGTAATCATTGACTGTGGGAATGAATGGGACGTATTTTATTTGCATGGTGAATCCTTTCTAAGCGAAAGGGCGTTCCAGTCAACTGCTATCTGCAGGTATGCGCGCGACTTTACTGGCTGGAGTAGAGTCACCGGGAGGCACCCGGCACCATGACAACAACAATACAGTTTCAAATTCCTTGAGAGCCTGCCGTAAAAAGCAGGCCTTTTTTTATGAATTTGCAAACTGCTGCTACGCTTGAAATGTGTGTTGAAGGTAACTGCCTGATGGTTCTCCTGAACCGTTGTGAATCAGCCCGATACTGTCTCACTCTGGTCAGTTAGCAAAACCCACGACTACCTACCTTACTTACTAATAGTCACTCATTAGCCCGCCTTCAAAAGCGGGCTTTTTTTATCTCCCCTCAATTTTTCTGAGAGGATTCACAGCAATAACAGAGGGGGCGTAATGTCCGATCCATTAACCGGTACCGGAGCACTTCTGGGCGGCGGCCTGCTTGGATCAGTCCTGTATGGTTTCTTTACTCATACAGATTTCGGCGTGGTATTCGGGGCGTTCGGTGGTGCGGTGTTCTATGTTGCTACGGCGGCAAACCTGACACGTGCCCGCCTGGCTGCATATTTCCTGACTTCGTTCATCGTTGGGGTGCTGGGGGCCGGGTTTGTTGGTTCGTGGCTAAATGCTGCATCACGATATGAAAAACCGCTGGATGCACTCGGAGCAGTGATTCTGTCTGCTCTGTGCATAAAAATCCTAACTTTTCTTAATAACCAGGACCTGAACAGCCTGTTCGGCTTTTTCTCGCGCTTACGCGGAGGAGGGGGTAATGGCAGGTGAGCTGACAGCATTCATTAATGCGTTTATCTGCGCGGTAATCGTCGTCGTATTGATGTTTTACCAGCGCCACGGTGCCCGGCATCGTCCTTTCGTTTCGTTCCTGGCATATGTGACCGTGCTGGTTTATGCCGCGATCCCTTTGCAGTATATCTTCGGCCTGTACCACGACTCGCACTGGCTGGTGGTGCTGGCAAACCTCCTGCTATGCGCAGCTGTTATGAAGGTCCGGGGAAATCTGGCTCGTCTGGTTGATCATCTGAGGTACTAATGAACCAAACACAATTTCAGAGGGCGGCTGGTATCAGCGCCGGGTTAGCTGCGCGCTGGTTTCCGCATATCGACGCCGCTATGAAGGAATACGGCATCACCGCACCGCTTGATCAGGCCATGTTTATTGCCCAGATGGGGCATGAAAGCACCAGATTTACCCGGCTGGTGGAAAACCTGAATTACGCGGCTGAAAACCTGGTGCCGACGTTCGGCAGCCACCGCATCACTCCACAGCAGGCCGCCGCACTTGGCAGAACAGCAACGCAACCGGCAAACCAGAAAGCGATCGCCAATCTGGTATATGGCGGTGAGTGGGGCAAAAAGAACCTAGGCAACCAGGTTGCTGGTGATGGGTGGAAATATCGCGGTCGCGGCCTGAAGCAAATCACCGGGCTCAGCAATTACCGCAACTGTGGCCACGCGCTGAAGTTGGACCTTGTAACCCAGCCTGAATTGCTGGAACAGGATGAATATGCTGCGCGCTCCGCTGCATGGTTCTACGTCTCGCACGGATGCCTGCTCCATTCCGGCGACGTGGAGCGCGTCACGCTGCTTATCAATGGCGGACGTAACGGGCTGGATAAACGCCGCGCGCTGTTTAACCTGGCGAAATCTGTGCTGGTGTGAGGTCACTATGGGGTTTGAAACTTTAATTGGTATTGCTGCAGCAGTCATTGCCGCCATCGCTGGCGCTTTCGGCCTGGGCCATATTCGCGGCTCAAGCAAAGCGGAAGCGAAAGCAGACCTGCAGCGCACCGAAGAAAAGGCCGCAGCCACTGAAGCAGTAGCCGAACGCCGGGTAGAAGCAACGAAAGAGGCCAGCAATGTACAGCAGACTGTTAACCGCATGCCTGATGACGATGTTGATCGCGAGCTGCGCGAAAACTTCACCCGCCCCGGTGGTGGTTGATACGGGCTGTCTGTGGACCCGGATTATCTACGTGACAAACCACGATGTTGACGTCTTGGATAAGCAGACGAAGAAAGACATCCTGGCGCATAACAAAGCATGGCAGGCGAACTGCCAGAAAGAAACCAGAGCCTCGCAATAGCGGGGCCTTTAATTACTGAGGAAAGAGCATGACTGTAGTTCTCACAGCTAAGCAAATCGAAGACCTGGCTAATTTCGCAAAAGAAGACGGCGCGCCTCAATACACCATCACCACGGGGACAATCCCGGAGTTAGAAGCAGATGATGGTGAAATTATTCCTGAATATTCTGGTCTGATCGCGTATTCAGATTCACTTGAGCGTGGCGTGTTACAACTCGACGATTAAGTGGCCATTACAAAGCTCACCTGCTGGTGGGCTTGATAATGGTTATCCCCACAAGCGGATAAGGCAGCCATTATCCCCTGCAAGGTATAAAACGGCCTCGCACCCGCGGGGTTTTTTAATGCGCATCGCACGCGCACATCCTACTCAGAACCTTTCAGGATGACCCTTGAGGAACCGGCTGGCGTCGGAGCCTTCTGAGGGCTGGATCTCCTGTGCGACAAGGTTCATCACTAAAAGGTAACTCCGATGAGCGGACTTGTTAGAAATGCAGGAAAAACCTGTTCCGTTAATTCATGTGAACGGTCAGCGCATTGCAAAGGCATGTGCCAGATGCATTATCTGCGACTCTATAAAACTGGCTCCCTCGAAGCAAAATCACCACTCGATAGATTGAGCAGCAAGTATATGGTTGATGATTCAACCGGATGCTGGAACTGGCTTGCATATATAAATCCAGACGGATATGGAATGTTTAAACACAAAGGGATGATGACCCTGGCTCACAAAGCCAGTTATGAGCTATTGGTCAAGAATGTTCCTGATGGCTTTGAACTTGATCACCTCTGCCATAACCGAAAGTGTGTTAATCCAAAACACCTCAGGGTGGTTACACACACAGTAAACGTCTGGAACCGAATAAAGCCGGTGAGTTCCACTGGGGTAATGGGCGTATCTATCAGGGAAAGCGGAAAGTACAGGGCAACACTTACGCGAAACGGCGATGTCATTTTTCGAAAGGAATTTGGGACATTATCCGAAGCAACGGCTGCGGTTGAAAAAGCACGATACGAATTTGAGGGGAAATAATGGACGTCATTGTTGATGGGGTTCCTTATGTCCGCGCCGATAGCGTTTCTCACAATAAAATTGGGATCGCGATAACTACGTATAACAGACCGCAGGTACTTGCAAATTCACTTGAGCAACATCGTAAACATTTACCTGCCGGCGCTGTGGTATTCGTCATTGATGACGGGTCCAACCCTCCAGCAAAAGTGCCGGATTGGTGCAAGTTAATCCGGCACGATAAGTCACTTGGGATTGTCGCATCTAAAAATGCCAGCCTTGAATGCCTTATGGACTCAGGATGCGAACATTTATTTTTGTGGGATGACGATGCGTATGCCATCGCCGATAACTGGCATCTTCCCTACATCGAATCACCCGAGCCGCACCTGGCTTACCAGTTTCTCGATCTGGCAGGGACGAATAAGCTGAAGGATATGGCGGTCCTGTACCGGGATGATAAGCACATCGCTTACACCGGGCAGCGTGGCGTGATGCTGTACTACTACCGCAGTGCCATCGAGAAGGTTGGCGGATTCGATCCGGTTTATGGTCGCGGCATGTACGAGCACAGCGACCTCGCCTTGCGCATCCATAACGCAGGACTGACTACGTGGGCTTACGCTGATGTCCTCGGTTCAGAAAAGCTGATTCATTCCCTTGATGAGCATGAAGCCGTAGAGCGTTCGGTACCGAAACCAGATCGACAGGCGCTGGTAGAACGTAACGTTAAAATCCATAACGAACGGCGCGATGCCGGGTTTACCGGTTACGTGGATTATCGGCGGCAGCGCGACGTGGTTATCACTACGTTACTGACCAGCCAGCCTGACCCTCAGCGCGGCACGAAAATGACGGCCTCACCTGACATGCTTAACAGGTGGGCGGCCTCGCTTCGGAATTGTGGACGTATTGCGCTGGTGGATGAACTGCAGACAGCCCCGGCAGACGTTGAGCTTTACCACGTTCCTGACGTGAAGATGAATGTCTACTTCCGGCGCTGGCTGCACGTCTGGCAGCACCTGCGAGATCATCCTGAATACCGTTTCGTCTGGTGTACCGATGGGACCGATGTCGAAATGCTTCGCGCACCGTGGGAAGAAATGCAGCCCGGCAAGGTTTATGTCGGTTCAGAACCGAAAACATATGCTGACACCTGGGCAAAGCAGAACCATCCAGAGCGTATCTATCAGGAGTTCATCGAAGCGCACCGCAACGATGTGATGCTAAACGCTGGTCTGCTGGGTGGTACCCGCGCTGATGTAATGGCGTTCGCTCACGGCATCATCCGTCTTTACTACCGGATCGAGAGTTATCGTTTCTGGAAGAAAGAACAGGCTGGCGCCGCGGTGGGGGACATGCTGGCGTTCGGTATCGTTGCGCAGTCATTCGCTGACAGGCTGGTCACCGGCCCTCTGGTGCATACCGTTTTCAAAACTGATGGCATCGGTAAGGAGGTTGCATGGTTTCGCCACAAGTGAAGTTTGTTGTGGTTGGCCACCACTCGCGACACAAACAAGCGTTGCGTCTGGCTGAATCCATTGATGCTTTCCTGCTAATTGATAACGGTAACCACGGAGCTAACTGGAATCATCGCCGTGCGCTTGAATGGGCAGCCAGTCAACCATGCCGGGTAGTGGTGCTGGAAGACGACGCGTTGCCGGTAATCGGATTCAACGAAAAGGTTACTGACTGGCTGACGCGCTTCCCTGACGACATGCTGAGCTTTTATCTCGGTACCGGCCGGCCGCCACAGTATCAGAAAGAGATAGCCGGAATGCTGGTGGAAGCAGACAGAGTAAACGCTGATTACCTTGTTCTGAGCAAACTGATTCACGGCGTATGTTACAGCCCTCCTCGGGGCAGACTGGTGCGCATGCTTAACGCATGGAATAAAACGCTGGCAGCTGATTACGCCGTCGGTGAGGCGTTCGGTGGTCGGGTGATTTATCCGTGTTACTCGCTGGTGGATCACGCCGACATGCAGACGGTCGAGCGTCACCCTGACAACGAGCCGAGGACGGAACGCCGCCGCGCATGGAGACTGGCATGAACAAAGAGCCCCGCATATATGGCAGCCGATGGGATAAGGCCCGTTTGCGTTTCCTGCAGCAGCATCCGCTATGTGTGATGTGCGAGCAGCAGGGACGCATAACCCCGGCGACAGTGGTTGACCATATCGAACCCCACAAACTTAAAGATGCGCTTAAGTCAGGTAACCCTCTGGCCATATCGAAGGCACAGCTCCTGTTCTGGAATAAAGAGAACTGGCAGCCACTGTGCAAAGCACATCATGACTCAACGAAACAGAGAATGGAGAAGCGCGGTGCTGTAATAGGGTGTGATGCCAACGGCTACCCACTCGATCCTGCGTCTCACTGGAGTACGTAATGAAAGACCTCATTATTGAATACCGCGACGGTAAGTTTGTTCAGCTGACAATTGATGGCATAGAGATGAAGCGCGTAACGTCTATCCAGTTCTCCCATACCGTAGGCGAGAACGTACCGACACTGACCGTCTCAGGGCATGTATTGCCCGAGTACGGGAAATGCGCTCAAAAGCTCGAACAGGTAGACAAACATTCGGCATAGCGCGGCGGCAAGTCGATTACCTATCATGTGAAATCATTTCAAATGCAATGATTTGAAATGAGAATTAATCGCATCAGGGCAGGGGGGGGATCAAATCTTCAAAACCTTTGCCCCAAATGACCGCCGCCAAAGTTTGATTTTAACGCTAACCCGATTTTTTTAGTTTTAAGGTGTTGACATATGGCAGATAAACGAACCCGTTCCGACAGTTCGGCGGCAGCGGTTCAGGCCATGAAAAATGCAGCAGTGGACACCATCGATCCTCCGTCCCATGCAGGTTTGGAAAAAAAAGCCGAACCATTCTGGCATGACAATATCAGATCGAAAGCTCTGGACAGCTGGACGCCAGCCGACCTTCTGGCCGCTGCAGAACTGGCAAATAACCAGCTCTATCTCACCGTTTTACGCAGAGATTTGCGAAAAGAAGAACGCGCGCGCGGTGAAGCGAGAAATGAGGCGCTGATTAAAAACCTCCGCAAACAAATTCCTGATTTGCAGCGAACTATCCTGGCTCAGCGCCGTGACCTGCAGATCCATTCCCACGCAACCAACGGTGAAAGCCGCGACCAGAAGAAACGCAATCAGAATGATCGTGATGCACGAAACACCAAAACCGAGCATCAGGACCAGGACGACAACCTGATCGCCTTTCCCAAGCACGGATAAAAGACTATGACGCGAGGTGAGCGTGTAATAGCGTTCATTGAGCGCTTTTGCATCGTGCCGGAAGGCAAGCTTATCGGCCAGCCTATGCGGTTGGACCCCTTTCAGAAAGATTTCATCCTGGCGGTTTACGACAATCCAGCCGGAACGGATATGGCGATCCTCAGCATCGCCCGAAAAAACGGTAAAACAGGCTTAATCGCTGGAATCCTGCTGGCTCACCTGGTGGGGCCTGAAGCGGTCCAGAACACGCAGATTGTCAGCGGTGCACTTAGCCGGGAACAGGCTGCCATCGTTTTTAACCTCGCGGTGAAGATGGTCAACCTGAACCCTAAGTTGCAGGAGATTGTGCACATTACGCCGAGCGGTAAAAAGCTGATCGGCCTGCCGTGTAACGTCGAATACAAGGCTTTATCCGCAGAAGGCAAGACGACGCACGGCCTTTCCCCCATTCTGGCCATTCTCGATGAAACCGGGCAGGTCAGGGGGCCGCAGGATGATTTTATCGATGCAATAACTACCGCGCAGGGGGCGCATGAGAACCCGCTGCTGGTTGTTATCAGTACGCAGGCAGCAAATGACGCCGACCTGCTGAGCATCTGGATTGATGATGCAGTCAAATCGAAAGACCCGCACATCGTGTGCCACGTTTATGAAGCGCCAAAAGACGCTGATATCAGTAAACGCGAGTCCTGGCTGGCCGCGAACCCGGCGCTGGGCACATTCAGGTCAGAAAAAGACATGGCGCGCCAGGCTGAGAAAGCTGGCCGAATGCCAAGCTTCGAAAATACCTTCCGAAACCTCAACCTCAATCAGCGAGTGTCTACCGTATCGCCGTTTATCTCCCGCAGCGTGTGGGAGCTTTGCGGAGAGATGCCGATTAACACCCCGAGGAAGTGGTACGCGGGGCTAGATCTGTCAGCCAGGAACGACTTAACGGCGCTGGTTATCGCTGGTGAAGCAGATGATGGTGTCTGGGATGTTTTCCCCTTCTTCTGGACACCGCAAAAGACTCTTGAAGAGCGAACCAAAACGGACCGCGCACCCTATGACGTTTGGGTTAGAGAGGGGCTGCTGCGCACCACGCCAGGCGCTTCAGTGGATTACTCATTCGTCGTTGCGGATATCGCTGAAATTATCGGTGATTTCGACCTTACCTCGATGGCTTTTGACCGCTGGCGCATTGACCAGTTCAGGAAGGATGCCGATGCCATTGGGCTGAGCCTCCCGCTGGTCGAGTTCGGACAGGGTTTTAAGGATATGGGGCCAGCTGTAGACACGCTGGAGTCTCTGATGCTTAACGGGCGGGTGAGGCATGGCATGCACCCCGTATTAACGATGTGTGCTGTGAATGCGGTGGTGGTGAAAGATGCTGCTGGCAACCGCAAGCTCGATAAGTCCAAAGCAACAGGCCGTATTGATGGCATGGTCGCAATGACAATGTCTGTTGGTGCTGCTAATGGGGAAGTTACCGAACAGGGTGGTGACTTCGATGACTTCATTTTCCGACCGCTGAGCATGTGATGGAAGAACCTAAATACACGATTGACCTGCGCACCAATAACGGCTGGTGGGCAAGGCTGCAGTCCTGGTTTGTCGGCGGGCGTTTAGTCACCCCAAATCAGGGCTCACAGACGGGGCCTGTTTCGGCCCACGGACACTTGGGCGATTCATCCATTAACGATGAACGGATACTGCAAATTTCGACGGTTTGGCGCTGCGTGAGCCTGATTTCAACGCTCACGGCATGCTTACCGCTTGATGTCTTCGAAACAGACCAGAATGACAACCGCAAAAAAGTGGGTTTGAGCAATCCGCTGGCGCGACTGCTGCGCTACTCCCCTAATCAGTACATGACCGCCCAGGAATTCAGGGAGGCCATGACGATGCAGCTCTGTTTCTATGGTAACGCGTATGCACTGGTGGACCGCAACAGCGCGGGTGACGTGATCAGCCTTCTCCCGCTTCAGTCTGCCAATATGGATGTGAAACTCGTCGGAAAAAAAGTGGTTTATCGCTATCAACGCGACAGCGAATACGCCGACTTTTCGCAGAGAGAGATTTTTCACCTTAAAGGCTTCGGATTCACCGGGCTGGTCGGCCTGTCACCCATTGCTTTTGCCTGTAAATCGGCAGGTGTGGCAGTTGCGATGGAGGACCAGCAGCGAGATTTCTTTGCCAATGGCGCCAAGTCTCCGCAAATCCTCTCAACCGGCGAAAAAGTGCTAACTGAACAGCAGCGCTCGCAGGTCGAAGAGAACTTCAAAGAGATCGCCGGCGGTCCGGTTAAAAAACGCCTCTGGATTCTGGAAGCGGGCTTTTCCACATCGGCAATTGGCGTAACGCCGCAGGATGCCGAAATGATGGCGTCCCGAAAATTTCAGGTAAGTGAACTGGCGCGATTCTTTGGCGTACCGCCTCACCTTGTCGGCGACGTCGAGAAATCAACGAGCTGGGGATCGGGCATCGAGCAGCAGAATCTCGGCTTCCTGCAGTACACCCTGCAGCCCTATATCTCCCGGTGGGAAAACAGCGTTCAGCGGTGGCTTATTCCTGCTAAGGATGTCGGCCGCATTCATGCTGAGCACAACCTCGACGGCCTGCTGAGGGGTGATTCGGCATCCCGCGCTGCCTTTATGAAGGCAATGGGAGAGGCAGGGCTACGCACCATCAACGAGATGCGACGAACAGACAACCTCCCGCCATTGCCGGGTGGGGATGTGGCAATGCGGCAGTCGCAATACGTGCCGATCACCGATTTAGGAACCAACAAAGAGCCCCGTAATAACGGGGCTTAATTTTATGGGGGCCGTAATGCCTGAGATCGTAAAAACGCTGTCCTTCGACGAGACAGAAATCAAATTCACCGGTGACGGTAAACAGGGGATTTTTGAAGGCTACGCCTCTGTTTTTAATAACACCGATTCCGATGGCGACATCATTCTGCCCGGGGCGTTTAAAAACGCACTGGCGAACCAGACCCGCAAAGTGGCGATGTTTTTCAACCATAAGACGTGGGAGCTGCCGGTTGGTAAATGGGACAGCCTGGCCGAAGACGAAAAAGGCCTTTATGTGCGCGGTCAACTTACCCCAGGGCATAGCGGCGCCGCCGACCTGAAAGCGGCAATGCAGCACGGTACGGTTGAAGGTATGTCGGTTGGCTTTTCCGTTGCGAAAGACGATTACACCATCATTCCAACAGGCCGCATTTTTAAGAATATCCAGGCTCTGCGCGAAATCAGCGTCTGCACTTTCCCCGCCAATGAACAGGCTGGCATCGCAGCCATGAAAAGTGTCGATGGCATTGAAACAATTCGTGATGTGGAGAACTGGCTGAGGGATTCAGTCGGGCTCACCAAATCACAGGCAGTTGGGCTAATAGCCCGGTTTAAGTCAGCGATTCGGAGCGAGTCCGAGGGCGACGGAAACGAAGCACAAATCAACGCTCTGCTTCAGAGCATTAAATCTTTCCCTTCTAATTTAGGTAATTAATTATGTCTGAACTCGCTCTCATTCAAAAAGCTATTGAAGAATCCCAGCAGAAAATGTCCCAGCTTTTCGATGCACAGAAAGCAGAAATCGAAAGCACGGGTAAGGTATCAAAACAGTTGCAGGCCGACCTGGTGAAGGTACAGGAAGAACTGACCAAATCCGGTACCCGCCTCTTCGATCTTGAACAGAAACTGGCATCCGGCGCTGAGAATCCGGGTGAGAAGAAATCCTTCTCTGAACGAGCTGCTGAAGAGCTCATTAAGTCATGGGACGGTAAACAGGGCACCTTCGATGCGAAGACGTTCAATAAGTCGCTCGGCAGTGACGCTGATTCTGCTGGCGCACTGATCCAGCCTATGCAGATCCCGGGAATTATCATGCCGGGCCTGCGCCGTCTGACCATCCGTGACCTGCTGGCTCAGGGCCGCATTTCCAGTAACGCTCTGGAATATGTGCGTGAAGAGGTGTTTACCAATAACGCCGATGTGGTGGCTGAGAAAGCGCTTAAGCCAGAATCGGATATCACATTCAGCAAGCAGACCGCGAACGTGAAGACTATCGCGCACTGGGTGCAGGCATCACGTCAGGTGATGGACGATGCGCCGATGCTGCAGTCCTACGTTAACAATCGCCTCATGTACGGCCTGGCACTGAAGGAAGAAGGCCAGCTTCTGAACGGAGACGGCACCGGGGATAACCTGGAAGGTCTGAACAAAGTGGCAACCGCCTACGACACCTCGCTGAATGCCACCGGCGACACCCGTGCTGACATTATCGCTCACGCTATTTATCAGGTGACCGAATCTGAGTTTAGCGCTTCCGGTATCGTCCTGAACCCGCGCGACTGGCACAACATTGCGCTGCTGAAAGACAATGAAGGCCGCTATATCTTCGGCGGTCCTCAGGCGTTTACCAGCAACATCATGTGGGGTCTGCCAGTAGTCCCGACTAAGGCACAGGCCGCAGGTACCTTTACGGTGGGCGGTTTCGATATGGCCTCACAGGTGTGGGATCGCATGGATGCCACCGTGGAAGTCAGCCGTGAAGACCGCGATAACTTCGTGAAAAACATGCTGACCATCCTGTGTGAAGAACGCCTTGCGCTGGCGCACTATCGCCCGACGGCAATCATCAAGGGCACTTTCTCTTCTGGCTCATGATGGAGGGGGCGGGGTGACCCGCCCTTTTAACGTATGGCGATAGATGTTCTCGATGTAATTGGCCTCCGCCTGTTCAAACAGCAGATTGAGTTTGAGGAAGACGACAGGGACGAGTTGATCACCCTGTACGCGCAGGCGGCTTTTGACTACTGCATACGCTGGTGCGATGAACCGGCATGGAAAGTTGCAGCTGATATTCCTGCAGCCGTTAAGGGGGCCGTACTGCTGGTGTTTGCGGACATGTTCGAGCACAGGACCGCGCAGAGTGAAGTACAGCTTTATGAGAACGCCTCCGCAGAACGGATGATGTTCATCCATCGCAACTGGCGCGGTAAATCTGAACCTGAGGAGGGCTCCTGATGGAACCTGGACGATTCAGGCACCGGGTAAAAATTCTCACCTTCACGACTTCGCGCGATCCATCTGGTCAGCCGGTTGAAACGTGGATTGGTGGCAACCCGGTCCCGGCTGAGGTGAAGGGGATCAGCGGCAGAGAGCAGCTTTCAGGCGGCGCGGAAACGGCGCAGGCAACCATTCGCGTCTGGATGCGCTTCAGGTCAGAGGTGAACGCCTCTTCTCGTCTGGAAGTGCTCAGCGGCCCGCATAAAGGTCAGGTGCTTAATATCATCGGTCCTCCTGTAGCAAATGCGACCGGCACTCGCCTGGAAATTCTTTGCAAAACGGGAGCTGAAAAATGATTGAGACGAGCCTCGATTTTTCCGGGTTAAATGACATCGCAAAGGATCTGGAGGCGCTTAGCCGCGCTGAAAACAACAAGGTTCTGCGTGATGCCACGCGCGCCGGCGCCGAAGTGCTTAAGGAAGAAGTGATCGCCCGCGCTCCGGTGCGTACCGGGAAACTGAAAAAAAACGTGGTGGTGGTGACCCAAAAAAGCCGTCGCCGCGGGGAAATTTCTTCCGGCGTCCATATTCGTGGCGTTAACCCGCGCACCGGCAACAGCGATAACACGATGAAGGCGAATAACCCGAGAAACGCCTTTTACTGGCGCTTTGTGGAGCTTGGCACTGCGAACATGCCTGCGCATCCTTTTGTGCGACCCGCTTACGATACGCGCGAGGAAGAGGCCGCCAGCGTCGCCATTGCCAGGATGAATCAGGCTATTGATGAGGTGTTGAGCAAGTGAATGAAGATGATATCTACGCTTTGCTTTCTCCCCTGGCAGAAGAGCGGGTATATCCCTACGTTGCGCCATTAGGTAGTGACGGGAAACCGTCTGTCTCTCCACCCTGGATTATCTTTTCCATCGTCGATGATGTTTCCGCTGACGTGCTGTGTGGCCAGGCAGAGAGCAGGGTTTCCATTCAGGTAGATGCTTACTCAACCTCCATCAAAGAGGCGCGCGCGCTCGTGGAAGATGCTCTAGTGGCGCTACGGCCACTAAACCCGACGGAGGTCGCCAGGCTCCCCGGATACGAGCCCCATCGACGACTCTACCGCATGACCCTCGATTTCAGGGTTACCCCCTGACAATTAATTCACCCAACGAACCCGCCTGATGGCGGTTTTTCTTTTTCCAGGAGACAGCTATGTCTGCACTTTATGAAAAATCGCAGCTGACGAAGATCCTTATTTCCTCTCTGCCAGCCACCAAAGAAACGATGGATTCCGCAACCTTCCTCGATCTGAGTTGCACCATCAAAGAAATTCAGTTCACCGGTGGTCAGAAGCAGGATATCGACGTAACGACGCTTTGCTCGACCGAGCAGGAAAACATTAACGGTCTGCCTTCTCCGTCAGAAATCTCTCTGTCCGGAAACTTCTACAAGAATCCGGCGCAGGACGCCTTGCGTGATGCGTATGACAACGATACTACCTACGCGTTCCAGGTTATCTTCCCGTCCGGCAAGGGCTTTAAGTTCCTGGCTGAAATCCGCCAGCACACCTGGTCTTCCGGTACCAACGGCGTAGTGGCGGCAACGTTCTCCCTGCGCCTGAAAGGTAAGCCTGAAAGCATCGAGTCTGGCTCCTGAGAGGTCGCATGAAGAATATTAAAAATCTCGCCCTGGCTAAGATGTCGGGATTTCGTCATAAGATGGTCGCCGTTCCTGAGTGGGAAGGCGTCAAAGTGGTTCTCCGTGAGCCGTCTGGAGAAGCCTGGCTGCGCTGGCAGGAGGTGGTGAAAGCGGGTGCTGATGATGAAAATGTGTCGGTATCGGAAAAGGCACACCGTAATCTTTGCGCTGACGTGGTGCTCTTCATTGACGTCCTGTGCGACACCGATAAGCAACCGGTATTCAGCGTAGACGAAGAAGAGCAGGTGCGTGAAATCTACGGCCCCGTCCATTCACGCCTGCTCAAACAGGCGCTTGACCTGATCAACAACGCGGACGAAGCGCGGGAAAAGTCTCAACCCCCGGCGTAAAGTTTCTGATGTCGCTTGCGCTCCGGATGGGGCGCACGCTCTCAGAGCTTCGGCAGAATATGACGGCAAGCGAGCTTCTGATGTGGATTGAGTACGACAGGCAAAGTCCGGTTGGCGATATTCGCGGTGACATTCAGGCAGCTCAGCTCGTCTCTGCCATCTACGGTTCGCAGGGGGCAAAAGTACCGCTGGACGATGCGATCCTGCGCTGGGGTGGTGAGGAGCAATCAGAACCGAATGACCCGTTTGCAGGGCTTGAGGCAGCGCTTACAGCTGCAACTCAGTGACAAATCTAGTACCTGGGTTTAGCATTAGCATGAATAATGCAATCAAGGTGCAAAAATGAAAAAGTTAATTATAGCCGTCATGTGTTTGTTTTTTATCAGCGCGTGTAAGCCTGAGAAAAATGATTTTATTAAAAATGGCGAAAACATCGTCAGAGAGAAATTAAATAACCCAGATGATGCTAAGTTTAACGCTGAATATTTTAAGTATGGTGATAATGCAGCATACGTTTGTGGTGATGTGACTTACAAAAAAAATAATGATGGCACAAGTTATCGTAATAAATTTTACGTCTATGTCGAGATTATTGATGGGAAATTAACAAGTAATGGTTCAGCAGTGGTGATTAAAGAGGACGACAAGGCATTTCTTGAGGTCTATAAGACGCTTTGCAGGTAGGGCAATTTTATTCAATACGAAGCTCGCTGTGTGCGAGCTTTTTTATTTGGTGAAAGCATGGCAACTCTTCGCGAACTGATAATCAAAATCTCTGCTAACTCCCAATCGTTCCAGTCGGAAATTTCCCGCGCCTCACGCATGGGGCAGGATTATTACCGAACCATGCAAAATGGTGGTCGTCAGGCCGCCGCTGCCGCCAGAGAGAGCGAAAGGGCATTATCTGATCTGACTGCCGGATTTGCATCGGCTGGAAGGGCTGCCGCCGCAGCTACGGCAGCTTTTGCAACGGGTAAAATTGTGCAGATTGCTGATGAGTGGAATTCCGTAAACGCTCGTCTTAAACAGGCATCATCTTCTGCTGATGATTTTGCTGCTTCACAGCGTCAGTTAATGGAAATCAGCCAAAGAACCGGCACGGCATTTTCAGATAACGCAAACCTTTTTTCCCGCGCAGCTGCCTCAATGCGCGAGTACGGTTATAGCTCTGACGAAGTTCTGAAAATTACAGAAGCTGTCTCTACCGGTCTTAAACTTTCTGGGGCTAACACTCAGGAGGCGAGTTCTGTTATCACTCAGTTCAGCCAGGCGCTCGCACAAGGCGTTCTTCGCGGTGAAGAATTTAATGCCGTTAACGAAGCCGGGGACCGGGTAATCCGCGCATTGGCTGCGGGAATGGGTGTGGCTCGTAAAGATCTTAAGAGCATGGCTGACCAGGGGCAGCTTACGATTGATAAGGTTGTCCCAGCTTTAATGAGCCAGTTAGGAGCGTTGCAGGGCGAATTTGCCAGCATGCCACAAACGGTTTCCGGATCCCTTCAAAAAGTAACTAACTCATTCATGGCCTGGGTGGGCGGTGTAAACCAGGCAACCGGTGCTACTGATGCGTTGTCTGGCGGATTGGATAATGTCGCACAGACGCTTGATTCTTTTACCTCATCAGCAGTGAGCGGTGCGCTCAGTGAAGTTGCTGACAATATGTCCACAATAACAACAGTAGCTGGTGCGCTTGTTGGCGTTGGGTTGGCAAGATATCTCAGCGGAGTTGTAACCAGTGCCACGAGTGCAACTGGTGCACTAATATCAGCCGCTAAGTCAGAGGTTGCTCTTGCTGTCGCGCAGGACAAAGCGGCTCAGTCCGCTGTTGCGGCTTCCAGGGCTGAAGTTTATCGGGCTCAGCAAGCAGTACAGAGTTCAAGAAGTGCAGGTGTTCAGGCGGCTCAGCAAGAGAAAGTCGCGGCAGCTGAAGCAAAAGTCACTGCTGCCCATACCAGACTGACTACCGCTCTTGCCAGTGGTACAGCTACGGAAAAAGTGAGAGCCAGAACAGCACTTGAACGTGCGCAGGCAGGGCTGGTAGCAGCTAAAAATGCCGACGCTCAGGCTGTCGCTGAAAGACGGCTGGCTGCCGCTCAGGGTGCCTTAAACCGTAACCTCTCAAATCGTGTTTCGACTCAAAGTAATCTCAATAGCGTGACATCTGTCGGTACCCGGCTCATGAGTGGTGCGCTTGGCTTGATTGGTGGCGTGCCTGGGTTGGTGATGCTGGGAGCAGGCGCCTGGTATGCGATGTATCAGAATCAGGAGCAGGCGCGTCGTTCTGCGCAGGAGTATGCCAGTCAAATTGACGAGATTAGAGAGAAAACATCTCGCATGTCCCTATCGGAAACGGATGACAACCGTGGTAGGACTGTTGGAGCCCTTGTCGAGCAAAATCGTCTGATTGATGAGCAAGCAAGGAAGGTTGGTGACCTGAAGTCTCAAATTGACGATCTTAATGCCTCCCGTGGTAAGCCGGGCATTACGAGCGAGAACGATGCAAATATCCTGAGAGCGATAGCCATCGTCACAGATCAACTCGCTGTTGAAGAGGGAAAATTGAATGACATGCGAGATAAATCTCGCGGCATTCAGCAGGCTCTCGAAGAAATTGAGCGGCGTCGTAATGATTTAATACGCGAACAAGCCTGGCGACAGAATGCGGTATATCAATCGATGATCATGATGAATGGTCAGCATACTGAATTTAACCGTCTGCTGGGTCTGGGAAATCAGCTATTAATGGCCCGGCAAGGGCTGGCTAACGTCCCGCTCAGACTTCCGCAGGCAGACCTCGACAAAAAGCAAACCGATGCCCTCGAAAAGAGCCGCCGGGATCTGGAGTTGTCACGCCGGAAGGGGGAGGCCAAAGAGCGCCTGCGGCTGAGTTATGCAGCCGATGACCTGGGGTTAACCAGTGATCCACAATTCCAGACAGGCCGTCAGGAGTTGATTAATAACGGTCTTGCTGAATGGCGGAATAATGAGGCCAACAAACCTAAGGCGAAGGGAGGTAAAACCGAAGGCGAGAAAACCGAGGATGTGTATAAGCGCCTTATCAAGCAGCAAAAAGAGCAGATTGCCCTGCAAGGCCAGAATACTGAACTGGCGAAGGTTAAGTACCAGGTCAGCCAGGGCGAACTTGCTTCTCTGACAGAAGCCCAGAAGAAGACGGTATTGCAGAATGCTGCGCTGATTGACCAGGTTAAATTGCGTGAGCAACTGCGAAATTACGAAGCCAACCTTGCTGACAGTAACGCCAGCGCCCGCGCAGCTAATGAAGCGCAACTGCTGGGTTACGGGCAGGGTACCCGGTTCCGGGAAAGACTTCAGGAGCAGTTCAACCTGCGTAAGGAGTTTGAGCAGAAGAATACCGATCTTCTTCGCCAGCGCCAGGCTGGTGAAATCGACGAGACGTTCTATCAGCAGGGGCTGGCACTCAATAAGCGCTATCTCGAAGAGCGCCTGCGCGACCAGGAGGGATATTACTCAGCTTCTGATGCGCAGCGTGACGACTGGATGACGGGGTTGTCAGAAGGTTATGCGAACTGGGTGGACGAAGCTACGGATTATTCTTCCATGGCTGCTGACGGCATGAAGCAGGCTATGGGGGGCGCTGTCACCACGATTACCGACATGCTCAATGGCAACGTTGACAGTTGGAAGGACTGGGGCGTCAGCGTGCTGAAGATTATCCAGAACGTTCTGGTCAATATGGCTGTTGCTAACGGCGTCAGTTCAATTGGCTCCCTGTTCAGTTTTGGTGCCTCGTCTGCCGCTACCGCCAGCAGCGGTACTGCAATTCAGAACGCTGGCGCGAACTTCACCTTTAACGCGAAGGGTAATGTTTACGACTCTCCTTCCCTGAGCGCTTACAGCAATGGCGTTTTCCAGACGCCTCAGCTGTTTGCTTTTGCCAAAGGCGCAGGCGTTTTTGCCGAGGCTGGTCCGGAAGCCATTATGCCGCTTACGCGCGCCGCTGATGGTTCGCTGGGAGTTCGGGCAGTTGGTACTCCGCAGGTCTCAGGCGGTGTGCCTTCAGTTAACTTCGGCGATATCAATATTCAGGGTGGATCACCACAGGCAGCCAGTCAGGGAACCGCCGGAGCAGCAGGCAGGCAGCTTAAGGATGCCATCACTGGTGTCATTAACGAACAGGCCAGCATGCCGGGCTCGCCTCTGTGGCGATTAATCAAGGGAGTTTAACCATGGCAGTCGAAACCTTCAGCTGGTGCCCAAAGGTTGCCTCACAGGTTGATACAAGTTTTCGTACCCGAAAGGCGCAGTTTGGCGATGGCTATACACAGGTGGCCGGGGACGGCATCAACCCGGTAACACCTCAGTGGAGTGTGAGCTTTACCGGCGATGAGGCTTACATTCAGGCCATTAAAAACTTTCTGAACAGACATGCAGGGTGGAAGTCATTTATCTGGAAGCCACCGCTTGAGCCTTCAGGTTTATGGCGCGCGGAATCCTTCCAGATATCTACCCACGGCAACAAAAAATACACCCTCAGCAGCACATTCATACAGGCATACCATCCATGAGTATTTCATCTGATGTCCAGAAACTGGAGCCGGGTAAGCGCGTCCGCCTGATTGAGGTAGACGGCTCAGCGTTCGGTGCGGGTATTCTTCGCTTTCACAACGAGACAATCCCGCATACCGAGGCGGAAATCATCGCCGCAGGCGGCGACGAGTCAAAACTTGAGCCGAAGTCAGTGTGGTGGCAGGGGCAGGAGTATGGCGCGTGGCCGTATGAACTGACCGGCATATCTGTAAGCAGTGACGGCCAGAGTTCACGGCCGTCACTCACTGTTGCAAACATCAGCGGTACGATTGGCGCGCTGTGCCGCAGGTTTCAGGGGATGGCTAAAGCAAAGGTGATCATCCATGACACCTTCGCTCACTACATGGACGCAAGAAATTTTCCTGGCGGGAACCCGACTGCGAATCCCAACGAGGAGCGCAAACAGGTTTATTACATCGACCGTAAATCAGGGTCAGACGATGAAAACGTAGAGTTTGAGCTTTCAAGTCCAGCCGATTTGCGAGGGCAACTCATTCCGACCCGGCAAATTCAGCCAATGTGCACGTGGTGCATGCGGGGCTGGTACAAAACCGGGAACGGCTGCACCTACGCCGGGCAAAACGGCTGGTTCGATAAAGACGGCAATCGGGTGGACGATCCTTCACAGGATGTTTGCTCCGGATTGCTGTCAACGGGCTGTAAACCTCGCTTCGGAGAGAATGAACAGCTGGATTATGGCGGGTTCCCCGGCTCTTCACTTCTGAGAGGATAATCATGCGCGACAAAACAGTTAGCGCCATTCTGGCGCATGCCGCCGCATCCTTCCCCGAGGAGTGCTGTGGCGTGGTTATTCAGAAGGGGCGGGTGGAGAAATACATCCCCTGCAAAAATAATGCTGAGTCGCCGACTGAGCAATTTGAACTTAATCCTGAGGATTATGCGGCCGCTGAAGAGCAGGGCACTGTGGTGGCGATCGTCCACAGCCATCCCGGCGACGGGGCAACAACTCAGCCGAGCGAGCTCGACATGCTGATGTGTGATGCCACGGAACTGCCCTGGATTATTGCATCGTGGCCGGAGGGCGACATTCGCACCGTCATGCCTCGCGGAGACCGTCCCCTCACAGGGCGCCAGTTTGTACTCGGGTATGCAGACTGCTGGTCTCTCATCATGGACTATTTCCGCATCGAGCACGGCATTGAACTGCCCAACTACAGCGTAGATCGCCACTGGTGGGAGCAGGGTGAAAACCTCTATATGGATAACTGGCAGGAATGCGGTTTCCGTGAGTACGACGGTCCCGCTCAGCCAGGTGACATGGTTATCATGCAGGTTCAGTCCACCGTCCCGAACCATGCCGGGATTTTGCTTGATGGCAACATGCTACTGCATCACATGTATGGCCAGCTAAGCCAGCGTATTCCCTACGGTGGCTATTACCGTGACCGTACCATCAAAATTCTGCGTTATAAGGATTTGATGTAATGGAAAGAAAAACCGTTATCAAACTCAGCGGCTCAATGGCTCAGCGATTTGGCAGGACACATCGCCGTGCACTAACGTCCGCCAGCGAAGTTTTCAGGGCGCTTTCTAACACTATTGATGGATTTGATTCCTACCTGCGCGAGACCAGAGCGAAAGGGCTGGACTTTGTCATCTTCCGAAACCAAATAAACATAGGCAAGGAAGAGTTTGATCTTCTTGGGCCTGGTGATGAGCTCCGCATTATCCCTGTCATACGCGGTAGTAAAAGGGCGGGGCTCTTTCAAATTGTTACTGCCGCCGCAATTGCGGCCTTTACCTGGTGGAACCCAATAGGATGGGCAGCAAGCACACAAATGGCACTATATGCCGCAGCTGGCTCTATGGCCGTTGGCGGTGTAGTGCAAATGCTCTCTCCTCAGGTTTCAGGTCTGCGAATGCGTCAGGAACCTGATAACAAACCCTCCTATGCGTTTGGTGGTCCAGTTAACACGACGGCATCTGGCAATCCCGTTCCCCTGCTTTATGGTCAGCGAGAAATAGGCGGCGCTATTATCTCCGCCGGGATATATGCAGAAGACCAGCAATAAACCAAATCACCCACTGTAAGCCACCTGACGGTGGCTTTTTTTATGGACGCGATATGACGACGACAATCATCAAAGGCCGCGGCAAAGGTGGCAGCAACCAGACCCGAACGCCTGTTGAGGCACCGGACAGCATTCAGTCCATTGCCAGGGCAAAGGTGCTGATTGCTCTTGGAGAGGGTGAGTTCGCTGGCGGGCTTGATGCTAAAAACATCTTTCTTGGTGACTCATCTTCCTACACGCCTCTTCAGAACGCCGACGGAAGTTATAACTTCAATAATGTGAAATATGAGTTCCGTTCCGGTACTCAGGACCAGGACTACATTCAGGGCTTCCCCGGCATTGAAAACGAACTTCAGGTTTCATACGAGCTGAAACAGGCTGTGCCGTACGTGCGCGCGGTATCCAACACGCAGCTCTCTGCGCTGCGAATTCGCCTGGGATGGCCAACTCTTTTACTCCAGAAAAACAACGGCGATAAAGTCGGCACCCGCGTAGAGTATGCTATCGATCTGTCGGTCGATGGCGGGCCGTATGAAACGGTGGTTAACGGTGCTGTTGATGACAAAACCACGTCGCTTTATGAGCGCAGTCACCGCGTCAATCTTCCGAAAGCCTCGACTGGATGGCAGTTGCGGGTTCGCAGAATCACGCCGGATTCCACGAGCGTGAATATCGTCGACACCATGCGCGTTGTGGCCGTTACTGAAATTATTGACGCCAAACTTCGCTACGTTAACACAGCGCTGCTGTATGTAGAGTTTGACGCAAAGCAGTTCCCTAATGGCATTCCTCAGGTTGTGTGTAATCCGAAAGGGCGAATCATCCGTGTACCTGATACTTATGATCCCGAAACCCGCACTTATTCTGGTACATGGGAGGGCGTATTTAAATGGGCATGGACGGATAATCCTGCCTGGATTTATTACGACATCATTCTGAACGAGCGCTTCGGGCTGGGTCAAAGAATTGATGCGACTCAGATAGACAAATGGGAGCTTTATCGCATCGCCCAGTATTGCGATCAACTGGTACCAGATGGCAAGGGCGGAAGTGGGACGGAGCCTCGTTTTCGTTGCAACGTTTATATCCAGGACCGTAATGACGCCTGGACTGTACTTCGTGATCTGGCGGGTATATTTCGCGGCATGACGTACTGGGGCGACAATAAGATGTATGTCCTGGCTGATATGCCACGGGATGTGTGGCACATCTATAACCACGCCAGCGTTGTTGAAGGAAAATTTACCTTTGCGGATCCGAGTGAAACCACCCGAAACACTGCCGCGCTGGTGAACTGGTCAGACCCAGCCAACCACTATAAAGACACGCCTGAGCCTGTTTACGATAACGATCTGGCCATGCGCTTCGATTATCGTCAGCTCGAAATGACTGCGATCGGCTGCACCAGGCAGTCAGAGGCAAACCGGCGGGGGCGCTGGGCGCTGCTCACTAACGGTATCGGCGAGGTAGTGACCTTCAGAACGGGCATGGACGTTCCCCCCGTTGGTGAGGTGATCGGCGTGGCAGCTAACGAGCTGGCCGGAAGAACTATCGGTGGCAGGGTGAGTGCGGTTAACGGCCGCAACATAACCCTCGATCGCGCCGCTGATGTGAAGGCCGGGAACCGGCTGTTTTTGAATCTTCCGTCAGGCACAGCTCAGGCCAGAACCGTCCAGGCCGTTAACGGAAACACAGTCACTGTCACCACACCCTACAGCGAAACACCGGAGGCTGAATGTAACTGGGGTGTGGACTCTGACGATCTGTTTATAGCGCTTTTCCGTGTTACGGGAACGCGGGACAACAACGACGGTACTTTCGAGGTCACCGGGACGACTTACAACCCTGATATCTATTCCGCTGTTGATACCGGCGCAAGACTGGACGAGCGGCCAGTCAGTGTCATTCCACCGGGGGTTCAGGCTCCCCCAGGAAATATTGTCGTAGACAGTTACTCTACGGTTAACCAGAACATTGCGATTACCACTATGCGCGTTGCCTGGGATGCTGTTCAGGGTGCAGTTGCTTACGAGGCGGAATGGCGGCGTGACAGCGGCAACTGGATTAGTGTGCCCCGAACGTCTTCTCTCGGCTTTGAAGTTCAGGGTATCTACTCGGGTCGCTATCTGGTCCGTGTCAGGGCGGTGAACGCCAGCGACGTTTCATCAGTATGGGCGACATCATCAGAAGTAAATCTTACGGGTAAAGTGGGCAATCCGCCGAAACCGGTCGGCTTCATCGCTTCCGATAATGTGGTTTTCGGTATCGAGCTGAGCTGGGGATTCCCGGCGAACACCGACGACACGCTGAAGACGGAAATTCAGTACAGCCTGACCGGGACGGAAGACGATGCGATGCTGCTGGCCGATGTACCTTACCCGCAGCGCAAATATCAGCAGATGGGACTTAAGGCTGGGCAGATTTTCTGGTACCGCGCGCAGCTGGTGGACCGTAGCGGCAACGAGTCCGGATACACCGACTGGGTGCGCGGGCAGGCCAGCATCGATGTTTCCGACATCACCGATGTGATCCTGGAGGAGATTAAAGATTCTGAGGTATTCAAGGATCTGATAGAGAGTGCCGTAGAAAGTAGCGAGAAACTGGTCGAACTTTCTGATGCGATTAAGGAGAACGCCGATGGTCTGGCAGCAGCAGTAGGTTCGAATAAGCAGACAGCAGAAGCAATCATCGGCAACGCGCTTGCTATTGCTGATGTTGTTGTGCGGCAGACTGCGCAGCAGGGCGCAAACTCTGCGAAATTCGAACAGCTCCGGGAGGTGATCGCTACTGAGACGGAAGCGCGCGTCACGGATGTTACTCGTCTAGAGGCGAAAACTGCCCAGAATGAAGCGGGTATTACTGATGTTCGCCAGGCGTTAGCAACGGAAACTGAAGCTCGCGCTTCTGCGGTAAGTCAATTGACGGCTGCCACTCAGGCCGCATCTGACAAAGCTGATTCAGCAGCTGCTGTAGGTGCTCAGAATACAGCATCAATCACTGACCTTAGCCAGGTTGTCACGGACCTCGATTCCTCAATGGCATCACGCCTGGAAGAGCTGGGTGCACAAACTGATAAGGCCAGCGGCGGTATTCAGAACAATGCTATCGCGCTAATAACGAGTACGCTCGCGCAGGTTAACCAGCGCAACCTCCTGAGCGTCCAGTATGGAGATAACAAAGCCAGTATCGATCGAGTAGACAATGTGATGGCCGACGCCAGTAAAGCTGTCGCTGAGTCATTGCGCGCTTTGGATTCCAGCACCGGTGGGAACACGGCGAATGTCACTGACTTGTCGAAGACACTTGCTGATTTTACCCAGGCGTCTGCTACGCAAATCAATTCGCTAAAGGTCACGGTTAACGGTCAGTCTGCAGCGATTGTCCAGAACAGCCAGGTATCAGCGGACATCAATAACAACCTGAATGCGATGTACAGCATCAAGGTCGCTGTTGATTCTAATGGTAATCAGTATGCAGCAGGGATGGGGATTGGTGTTCAGAATACGCCATCTGGAATGCAGACGCAGGTTCTCTTCATTGCTGACCGTTTCGCTGTGATGAGTCAGGCTGGCGGCGCAGTTACTCTGCCTTTTGTCATCCAGAATGGGCAGACATTCATCCGCGCCAGCTTCATTCAGGATGGCACCATTGAGAACACTAAGATAGGAAACTACATACAGTCTTCAACATGGGACGGCACCGGAAATGTTGGCTGGCACATCAACAAGTCTGGCTACGCGACGTTCAATAATGTGACCGTTCGTGGCTCGATTTACGCCACAAACGGTAATTTTTCTTTCAATGGCTCCGGCAACACAACGGTGATTAATGGTAATGGCGTAACCATTAATATTCCTGGTGGTGGCCGGATTGTACTGGGGACATGGACATAAGATGCCGACAGGATTATTGATAGAACTTAATGACGGCGGAAAGCGTATGGAGATAACGGCGGGCCTGAGATGCCCGTCTTTTGGTGGCAGCTTTGACACTGGCTACCAGAAAGCAAAGTATGTGGACATCGCTGGTTATGTTTCAGGTGCGCAGGTGCTGTTTATACCGTATGCGACTGCCTATGTTGATGCGGGGCTGTGGCATAAAATGAATTCCATAACCATCTCTGGTGGCAGGGTTACGCAGAATTCGAGAATGCAGGCTCTGGGCATTAGTGAAAGAGATAGCACCTATACGTTTCCCGGTAGTGTCTGGCAGATATTTCCGACAGGTCAGCGAAGCGGGGTGGGCCTGCTTATCAGCGACAGTACTGACTTCACCTCGATAACCAATGCCACGCAGTCAGGGCAGTGTATCTGGAAGGGGACCGTAAGTGTTCCGACCGGAGGATGGGCGGTTCCGACGATAGCAGGATACGACAAGTCGAAGTACGTCGTTTTCGGGCGCTGTAACAGTGGTAACACGATTGACTTCGACGGTAACACGGTCAGGTTCTTCAGCCCTCCGTCCACGAACGATGATGCTCCCGCAACCGGCACGATAGACATCGTTATTTTTGCCAGTGGCGTAGCGCCGCAGCCGGGTACCGGCCTCAATATTTTTAATGCTGCAGGGGCCTGCACCTTTTCAACCACAAAACGACCATTCGTATACCTCAACCAACTCTGGACCCCTTCGACAAGTGCCGTGAGCATCGGTAACGGATATGTTCCGCTGGGTAGGTTTGGGCTAATGGTGCATACGGTAAACGGCATGTATGTATATCGAATGTTCGGAATAAAAATACAGAACGGCAACGCTTCAGTTCAGGGCGGAAAATATCTTGGGCGCGAGCAATATGCCATTTTCGGTAATAACACGGTGACGTCGCTCAGCCTTCCGGTTCTGCCCGATATGTACGTCTGAATACACTGCCTAATTAAATCAACCTCGCTCCGGCGGGGTTTTTTATTACCTGGAGATAATATGATTTATACCACTGGCACTATTGCCATCAGCGGAAACACCCTTACAGGTACCGGCACAAACTTCACTGCAGCTGGCTCACTGATTCGTAACGGCTGTACCGTCATCGCGCTGACCAGCCCAGCGCAGGTTTTCCAGATCACCGCTATCGGCGGCGCAACCTCTCTCACCGTTACGCCAGCTGCTAACCCTGCTATCCCTGCGGGAACCAAATATGCCATTCTTCTGAGCGACAGCCTGAGCGTTGACGGTCTGGCGCAGGACATCGCTGAAACATTCACTATGTACCAGCGTTACATGAGCGGTTTCGCTGATGTGATGAACGGTACTACAGACGTCACTATCACGATTAACGGTGTGCCCGTCACCGTACCGGGGCAGAAATCGCTGGCGAAGAAAGGGGCTAACAGCGATATAACCA
>NZ_LNII01000127.1:0-3360 GCF_001463365.1 Enterobacter sp. 50793107
GTATTCAGGTTGCAGCAAAACGCTTTCTTACACACAGGACTTCATATGCGGCTCAGAAAATTAAAACTGAAAAACTTCAGAGGCTACAAAAACTCTACTGAAATCATTATTGATGAAAGCATGACGGGTATTGTCGGTCGTAATGACTTTGGGAAATCAACGCTTCTGGAAGCGCTGGCTATTTTTTTTGAAACAGAAGGAATGAAGGCTGACAAGAATGACATGAACTGTTTCAGCCTAAGAGAAGGGGACGGCCGTTTTGAAATAGCCTGTGAATTTGATGACCTGCCCGATTTTATCATGATCGACGACAGGGTGCAGACCACGCTCGCCTCAGAACATCTGCTGAATGAGGACGGCAATTTTGAAATCGTCAAAACGTTTAAAGCAACGACCTCAGGAAAACCGGAGCAGACCTGCATCCGCTGCATCCACCCGGATGAGGAGCCCCTGAGAAATTTACTGGGCATGAAAATTTCTGAGCTCAAGGCGGTGGGAAAAGAAGTTGAAAAAAATGTGGCGGATAAACGCACTGCATCGTTATGGCGTCAGGCCATCAGGGAAGCCGCAGCCCCCTATACCTGTTCGGAAATTATGCTGGATGTCGATAAAGAGTTCGGAACCGACACAAAATCATTATGGGGTAAGATCCTCGATTTGCTGCCCACGTATGCGATTTTCAAAGCCGACAGGGAAAGCAGCGACGGGGATTCCGAAGCTAAAAACCCCTTACAGCAGGCCGTAAAAGACGCTCAGGCTGCGCTGCAGGACAAAATTACAGCGCTGGAAAATGAGATTCAGGACAGCGTCCTGGATGTCGCACAGAGAACGCTGGATAAATTACGTGAAATGGCCCCCGAACTCGCCAGTGAACTGACTCCACGATTTAAGGAGAAACCCAAGTGGACCTTCAATTTCACCCTGGACGGGGAAAATGGCATCCCCATCAATAAGCGCGGCAGCGGGATAAGGAGGCTTATCCTGTTGAATTTTTTTCGGGCTGAGGCTGAAAAGAATGTCGCGGGGACGCCCAGAAATGTGATTTATGCCATAGAGGAGCCTGAAACGTCACAGCATCCGAACTATCAGATGATGCTGATGAAAGCGTTACTGGCACTGGCAGGCCAGCCGCACCGTCAGATTATCGTCACCACCCATGTCCCGGCGCTGGCCGGATTAATCCCTGTCGAAGGCGTACGTTATGTTACCCGAAATGAGGCGGGTGAACCCGTAGTAAAAATGCCGGATGACGCAGTGCTGAAGGAAGCCACTGAAAGCCTGGGGGTGCTGCCAGAGACCGGTATGGAAAGGGCGCAGGGGATTGTTCTGGTAGAGGGAAAGTCGGATGTTACTTTCCTGAGGCATGCGGCCAGTTCATTAAAACAGTCAGGTGCGCTGCCAGCCTCTCTGGAGGACGTGAAAATAGTGCCAGTCCTCATAGGAGGGTGTGGTAGCGTCAAACACTGGGTTACATTGAATCTGGCCAAAGATCTGGGGCTTCCCTGGTGCGTATTTCTGGACTCCGATATTGGGGGAGACCCTGCACAGGTTCTGTCCATCCAGAAGCGTAAAAAAGAAGTAGAGGAGGCCGGTAAGGTATTTTTCGCTACGCGCAAACGTGAGATAGAAAACTATCTGTGCCCGGATCTTATCGAGGAAATTACTGGTGTAGCCGTCACGTTTACGGACACCTGTGACGCTAAAAAAATAATCGGCCGGGCTGTGGGAATGAAACCCGATAATGTACTAGATAAATTCTGGCCTCAGATGACATCAGAAAGAATCATCTCAAGATCAACCTATCATGACGGAACGCAGGAGAGAAGCGAGCTGGTTGAGATCCTGAGCGACATTGTATCCATGACGAGATAATGTATTAAATAAGCATCTCAGGTGCTTATATTCCGGTCCTCAACAAAGGACCGGAGTACAGAGTAGTAAAAACCCGCAATTAATCGGGTTTGAATTATATAAAGATTAACCGACTCCCGCGCCCAGGAACGATGTAAAATCACGCTTGTCGTGACATTTCTACAATGTTTACTTTTGACTATCAAGCCATTTATTCATCTGCTCAATTTCACCTTTTTGAGCTTTAATGATGTCCTGCGCGAGCTTTCTCATTTTCGGATCTTTTCCGTATTTGAGCTCGGTCTCAGCCATTGCTATTGCCCCTTCATGGTGCGCTACCATGCCTTTCGCAAAAGCCTTGTCGGGATCGGACTCATTTACGGCAGCCATCATTTTGTCATGCATGTCTTTCATGCCAGCCATATATTCCTGTGACGAAGCCGAGGTAGACATATCAGTCATTTTCATTTCTGAATGTTCTGCTGAAATCGCTGGCAGGGATAACATTAATACTGCAAATAAAGTGTTTCTGGCTTTCATAAAAAATATCCTTTTAGCGTTGATGCCCGTTAACTGTAGCAGAATCTGATAAAAATGCCCCCTGTAGGGGGCAAAGATGTTGCCATATATCCGGTTACGGAAAAATCTATCAAGGAAATAAGGACAGCACAGATACTTCCCTCGCCGTCAGCCTGCACTGAGCATGCGACGATGCGCTTCGGCCATGGCCTGATGTGGGCCAGACTGACCGTTATTCATAAATTCATGGGCAACTGCAGCTCTTTCATGCTCATTCATTGCCGCTAATGACTTCGACGGCCCGGTAGGGGAAACGGTCTGACTTCCCATCATCCTCTGATGACTTTCCACCATTTTCTGGTGCGCATCCGCCGACCCGTTCGTCATGGTTTCATGAGCAATAATGGCCTGTTCATGCTGGTCCATACCGGCCATACGAGGTGCAGTCCCCTGGATCCCGACAGGAGCCGCAGCAGACTGCATCTGGTGAGCAGGTGCCTGTGCATTGTTGACCCGCTCATGGATATTCACGGTTTCAGTGGCCCAGGCCGAAGAAATTAAGCCAAAGCCCAGCAAGGATGCTAATACGATATTTTTCATGATAACTCTCCATTTCTTAATTAGTGATGTCCGGGGGAGTACAACCGGTGTTTTCAGTTCCATAACTGAAACAGGTTCGGAAGTGTTTATTTCTCCGGGAGAGGACTGGATATTCATTTCCTGGCGTCCACTGACGCCGGATATTGATAAAGCAATCCAGCCTTCCTGATAAGTTGCACTAATTATATCGAATGGCTTCTGTTTGCTGCATGACAGGCTAATGACATCTTTGTCATTTAAATCTTTATTCCCAGCACTGGGTGTCCGGAATCATTTTCTCCAGTCTGGGCACGGATAAGATAAAACGCGTTGAGTGTACGTCCGATTCCACCTGCACTCTTCCGTGATGTGCTTCCACGATTGACTTCACAATCGCAAGGCCGATGCGTG
>NZ_LNII01000128.1:0-21612 GCF_001463365.1 Enterobacter sp. 50793107
GCCCGCAGTCCGCGCTGAATTATCAGACACCGTCTGAATTTGCAGCGGGCTGGAGAAAGGGTCATTCTGAGAATGAAGATTCCGACGTTACTAACTGAGTGTTGTATCTAATCGTGGGGGCAGGTCAACACCTATCGGCAAAGCGACCCTTCGTTACCGTGGCCTGCCCACACGTCATCTGCTGTCTCTGCTGAGACTTGGAGTCGAAGACCCTGAGCGTCCTTACTACAGCCGTGACGAGCTGATAGCAATGCTGGTCGACCGTGATTTGAATAATCAGTTACGTCGAGCCTTTGCGAAGTCTAGCGCAGCTAGTGAACTGGAGTCTTAACCTTCCGGAAATCTCCGGATGAACCTAATTTAAACACCTTTTGAGAATGACCGATGCGGGGAGACCCGTAGGCATAACTGTGTCTGCGATACCGATAATTCTCACCTTCTCAATAGGAGTACCACCTTATGTTATTCAACAACAACGACTGGAAACTGTCAGTCACCGACATCAATCTCTACGAGAATACTGTGAGTCTGGACGGTCAGTCCTACCCACTGTCCTTCGCTATCAAGACCCTGATTCCGGGCTACCTGTCAGGCTTACCGTCCACCAGCCGCGAGGCGATGGAGTTACTGGAAGCTCTGGCTGAAGCTGGCGTGACCATTGGTAACTTCTTCAGTAATGACCTGATGACCGCCTACCAACGTCGCCAGCAGAACAAGCGAGCCGAGGCTGAGCGTATCGCTAAAGAGCAGCGCATTCGGGCTGAGCGTATGCGTGAAGAGAACATGACCGATGCAGAGTGGCAGAAAGAGCTACAGCGCCGCGAACAGGTCAAAGCTGAGCGCCGGACCTATGGTGAGAACCTCCGCAGTGCTACCCATTCCGCTGGTCGCTCCCGTGCCGCTATTGTCGCTGACATTGAGTCAGGCGGTAACTGGATGGACAGCCTCTAAGACACAGACACACAAGTGGTCCTGACCCGATGTCGGGACCCACAGTATCCAAACTAATTTAGGAGATTGATTATTATGACTATGACTAAAGACGCTTTCCAGTTCGGCATTGAGCCAGTACGTATCAACGACACCGACAACATTCAGGTTAACGGAGGTCTGCCAACTAACGCTGACCCACAGGTCTATGCCCTCCAGTTAGCTAAGACGGTTAAGGCTATGCTGAACGGTGTACTTAAAGACGCTCAGGATAACATTCCGTTCCCTGTAGAAGTCCTGCCTACCCGCAATAGCCTGCCTACCCCAATCATCGCCCACACTCTGTCTGACCGCTCTGTGGTCGTCCCTGTACGCGGTGGTGAGCGACCTGAAGTCGTGACCGTTCCGTCTGGTCAGGAGATTGTCGTCGAACCTATCGAACAGGCAATCCTCATCTCGGAGCAAACTAAACTGTGGGACGCCAAGTCCTCCACTGGTTTCACTCATGGCACACTCCAGCAGGACGCTATGAACATCTGTGAGAATGTGGTCCGTACCATCAACGCTCGCATGGTTGACGTTCTGGAGTCCTCCAAGCTGCTGAAGACCGTAGAGCTGCCAGTCCTGACTGGAAGCCTGACCACTAAGGCAGACGCTATCATGGACGCTCTGTTTGAGAACACCGAGTCCTCTTTCGGCTCTGAAGTGTCTGATTACGGCATCATCGCCCATGAGTCCCAACTGAAAGCGCTGTCCCGTCTGGCTGCTAAACAGGGCTTCTCTGGTGAAGACGCTATCGTGGATATGCTGGGTACCGACATCGCGTATTACAACGGTGAAGACAAAGGCGTATTCATGCTGGCTAAACGCTTCACGGCCCTGAGCTTCGGCTGCTTCCGTCACGACGGTGAAAATATTACGGTCGTCCTGTCTCGTGATGGTGACACCCAGTCTCACTCTCTGGAAATCCTCGGTAAGGTGTTCGTTGTCGCTGAAGCTGCTACGACAGTTAAGCTGGACACTGGCGCTGCAACCGCAGTCCTGCCTGTAGTCAAACGCCTGAAGTTCACCAAGGCTGAATAATGGGTAAGAGCGTCAGTAAGGGCCTCCGGTCCATCGCTAAGGGCTTCTCTGCTGGTGGTGGTACATCCGTATCACCTCCGGTCCCTGCGCCTGCTGTGGAGCTTCCTGTAGAGCCTGATGCGTCACCAGTGGTGGAGACACAGAGCGACACCCCGGTTAAGACTCCTAGCATGGGTAAGGCTGGGCTGAATGTTGGCAGGACTTCAGGTGGTGGATTATCAATGTAATTAATAACTATGGTCTGGACTTCGGTCTGGACCTTGTTTAATGTAATAATATAACATAACAGGATGGCGCATGGACCTGCATAAAGTCTATCTTGTCGTCTTCCTGCTGAAGCTGGTGCTGGTGGTCGTGCTTACAGTCAGGGTACGATGAGTTTTGGACCAAAAGTTAGAGACCTCATTCAATACAATTAAGACACCAATGTTCCCCGGTGCCACCCTGAGTCCTGACAAAGAGGCCACCGGGGTCCTGACCAGCCGTCTAGACATCCCGTCTAATGACACAAGGCTGACACAAAGCCTGACACAAAGTCCTTGACTCAATGCAGGACCTCAGGCCTACTAAGGGTCCGCTTCAAGTCCTTGAAGTTCCAGATGAACTTGATCGGCACATCCAGCTTATCCTTGCCACGCACGCCGTCGCGCAGGGCGGTCATTTCCGGGCCGCGGGCGATGGCATCCGTCCAGCTAAAGCAGGAGATCTGCGTTTTTACCGGGTTTTCCGGCAGCGGCATCCGTTCGATGGTGATGGTATAGGTCGATTCGCGCGCGCCGCTGTTACCGCCGTTGATACCCACGTTGCCGGTTAAGATCGGCAGCATGGCGATGGCGCGCGACGTCAGTTCACCGTTGGCCTGGCGCTGCGGTCCCCAGCCCTGGCAAATATAGGCGGGTTTTGCCGAGCCAATCTCGCGCGCCAGCTTGACGATGCGATCCGCCGGAATACCGGTAATGCGCGAGGCCCACTCCGGGGTTTTTGGCGTATTATCGTCGCCCTGGCCGAGAATATACGCTTTGTAGTGCCCATTAGCAGGCGCGCCTTCCGGCAGCGTTTTTTCGTCATAGCCAACGCAGTATTTATCGAGGAACGGCTGGTCAACCAGATTTTCGTTGATTAATACCCATGCAAGTCCGGCTACCAGCGCGGCATCGGTACCCGGACGAATCGGGATCCATTCATCTTCACGTCCGGCAGCGGTGTCGGTATAACGCGGGTCGATGACGATCATCCGCGCATTTGAGCGTTCACGCGCCTGTTCGAGGTAGTAGGTGATCCCGCCGCCGCTCATACGCGTTTCCGCCGGATTATTGCCGAACATCACCACCAGTTTAGTGTTTTCAATGTCGGAGGTGCTGTTGCCATCATTGCTGCCGTAGGTGTACGGCATCGCGCAGGAAATTTGCGCAGTACTGTAGGTGCCATAGTGGCTCAGGAAGCCGCCGTAACAGTTCATCAGGCGCGCCACCAGCGAGGCGTAAGGGGAAGAGCGGGTGATATTGCCGCCGACAATGCCGGAGGAGTAGTTAATGTACACCGCTTCGTTGCCGTATTTTTCCACTACATTTTTCAGGCTGCGGGTCAGGGTATCCAGCGCTTCATCCCAGGAGATGCGCTCAAATTTACCTTCACCGCGTTTGCCCACGCGCTTCATCGGGTAGTTGAGGCGGTCAGGGTGATTAATGCGACGGCGGATGGAGCGTCCGCGAAGACAGGCGCGCACCTGATGATTGCCGTAGATATCCTCCCCGGTATTATCCGTTTCCACCCAGTAAACTTCGTCGTCACGGACATGCAGGCGCAGCGCGCAGCGGCTGCCGCAGTTGACCGAGCAGGCTCCCCAGACCACTTTATCTTCAGCAGGCTGTACGGCGTTTTGCACTGCAGCAGCGGCGCTTTTCAATCCAAACGGCAACGAAATACCACCGGCGGCAAGCGCCAGAGAACCTATCGCGGTGGACTTAACGAGTGTTCGGCGGCTGATTCCACCGTGATGTTCGACATCGGACATGACTCACCCCATCATTTTAATTGACTATTATTTTCGCCCGTGATTACAACCGGGCTAATGATGGGGTGAGTGTTACTTATTTGGAGGTATTAAATATTAATCCTCATCAATTCAAGGGGGATTGATGCAAGGAAAGTGGTTAAAAATCACTGCGGTTCGCCTTGCGGACTCTCCTGCGCGCCAGCAGCAGCGCCGCTGCCTGTGCGAGTGTACAAAATTTTGAAGGTATCATTGGCACAATGCCCAACAACCTGCGCATCAGGACGATCGGCCTGATCGTTGGGTACGATGTTCAGCGTAAAGCCAGATTCCGGCACGCCGTTGTTAATGATTTTCTGCTGAATGTCGCTTTTTACGCGTTCGCAGGAATCCGGTGCCGCCAGCGCGGCGGTAGAGGCACTCATTAACAGCAGGGCGGTAATCCAGGGTAACCGTTTCATCTGTAGCTCCTTTTCTCTGTGTGTAGATTAATGTTAGCAGAGTTTATGTAAGTATTTGTTTTTGGCTGCACATTCTGAATTTTCTTATAATTTGTTTAAATTTATGGCTTCATGCCGATGGAAGAAAATAATATTCGTGCGACAAAAAAAGGCGGCATTATCACCGCCCAATAATTATATTTCCTTTTTTAAAGCCCACAGATATATCAACAGGGCGTTAAAGAAAAACGAGAGAATAAACAGTATTAGCGTATAGTTTTCATTCCACGTCAGTTCAGTAACAAAACCAAAATGACTTGTGTAGAAATGGTAAAGTTCAATGTCTGGAAGGAAATAGCACAACGCGGAATATATGACAAACAGCATCATGGTTTCGACTATCCAGGTGAATGCTCTTTTTTTTGCGCTCATTAATATACCTGTATTGTACCAAGGGCTTTTAATTCAGATGTGATCATCATCGCTCCCGAAGCTAACAAAGCATGCATTAAGATTGTGTAGTGCGCATGGTTTGGCAATGTAATGCATCCGTTACTGATCCCAGACTGCCCAGCGGGGTGCAAGCGGAAAGAACCACGCTCTACGTTATCAATAAATGTAATGTCATCAATATGTTCATCGGCACGATAAAGAGCAAACCAAAAGTCACGGTTGGAACCACTTTCAAGCTCTTTGATGGTGTCTTTCCAGCGTGCTTTTAATCCCCCTCGCGGCCGGGTAACGATGTAATACAACCCCGGTGGTAATGGACCGACTTTCGGAATCGCAACTGCGTCGGGATTATTTCTGTTCGGATCAGCATTTCCGGAATATGCAGGAAAAAATCCCAGACCTGGACAACTTAATGTTGACAATTGTCCTCCATTTAAATGAAAAGTGCATCGAATCATCTGTCTTTCCACTCATCTGAGAAAATAATGTTACCGTCACAGTGTCTCCATGTTATTTTTTCATAACGCAATGAGATGCTTTCGAGATGATTATGCTTTTCAGTAGCCGGGTTTTTTATGTCATGCATAAGAGGGCATATTGCGACAACTTTGACGTTTTCCAGTAACATGTTGAAGTATTCGACTTCCTGGCCAGCGTCGTTAATCTTGTACCATTTGAACTCCGCACTTTTAAACGTCTGCCCCTTTGCTACGGCTTTATAGAGGTAAGGGCTTGAGCTGTCGAATTCCTTCTCAAAAACCAGAGCGCTATGCACGCGCGTGCCTGTTATCTTTCCCGTTAAGCTGTCGGTGGGTAGATGCAGGCCATGTCCGAAGCCTAAAATTTCGATACTTCCTTCACGATCCTGTACATCAACAGCGCCCTTAATATCTGCTCCGCCATCGTCCTTTAGCCAAAGGTATGCAGGAATTGCCATTTTGAAACCCCATTCTCGTTGTTAAAAAGAAGGGTCAGTTAATATCCTGAATTACAGTTGTAGTAGGCAAAAAATGTTATTGAAATTACATATATTTCAGGAGGTTATACATTTCTGACGTGCTATTGGAATTTGCTATAAGTCACATCACCGTCTGGTGTGAAACGAAGAAAAACGAATCACTATTCGTTAACTCTCTGTATTTGCTAATATGATTGGGAATAATCTCCCTGAATCGGTAAATGATGTGAAGAAATACGCAGCGATAACGCTACTGGCCGCGACACTGGTGGGGTGCGACAACAATTCCGCGCCGCTGTCGTTCACGCCTGAGATGGCGAGTTTTTCTAATGAGTTTGATTTTGACCCGCTGCGCGGCCCGGTCAAAGACTTTACCCAGACGCTGTTTAACGACAAGGGCGAGGTCTCCAAACGGGTGACCGGGACGATGTCGACAGAAGGGTGCTTTGATACGCTTGAGCTGCACGATCTTGAAGCGAATACCGGCGTCGCGCTGGTGCTGGATGCCAACTACTACATCGATGCAGAAACCCAGCAGCGAAAAGTGAAACTGCAGGGCAAATGCCAGCTGGCCGAGCTGCCGTCAGCCGGTGTGACGTGGGATACCGATGACAATGGATTTGTGGTCGCGGCGCACGGTAAAGATATGGAAGTGAAATATCGCTATGACGCGGACGGCTACCCGCTGGGTAAAACCACCGTTTCCGGGGATCAGCACTTATCCGTACAGTCGACACCCTCGAAGGATCTGCGCAAAAGAATGGATTACTCGGCCGTGAGTTTACTGAATGACAAACCGCTGGGGAATGTGAAGCAGAGCTGCGATTACGACCGGCACAATAACCCGGTGAGCTGCGACCTGACCATCACCGACGACAGCGTGAAACCCGCAGTTGAGCGCAAGTACAGCATAAAAAACACCATTGAATACTACTGAGAGTAAAGCCGCGCAGGTTACTGCGCGGTAGGTTTCAGCAGGCTGGCACCAGACGGTTTGTGTCCGGCCAGATGCTGGTGCTGGAAAATGCACATGCGAATGGTGTTGCGGTATTCCCCGTTGATAAAGAACTCGTGGATTAGCTCGCCTTCCACCATAAAGCCCAGCTTACGGTAGATATGGATCGCTTTTTCGTTCTCTTTATCGACGATGAGATAGAGCTTGTACAGATTAAGAACGTTAAATCCGTAGTCCATCGCCAGCTTCGCCGCCCGTGAGGCCAGGCCTTTACCCTGATGCTCCGGGGAGATAATGATCTGGAATTCCGCCCGGCGATGCACGTGGTTGATCTCCACCAGCTCAACCAGCCCGGCTTTTTCGCCTTCACACTCTACCACAAAGCGGCGTTCGCTTTGATCGTGAATGTGTTTATCGTACAGATCGGACAGCTCGACAAACGCCTCGTACGGCTCTTCAAACCAGTAGCGCATCACGCTGGCGTTGTTGTCGAGCTGGTGGACGAAGCGCAAATCTTCGCGCTCCAGCGGACGCAGTTTAACCTCAAGACCCGGCATTACGGTGCTACCGTACGACCCGTGCGACGATCCAGGCAGCGCAGGGTGTTTGGCTCCCAGTAGGCATTAACGTTCGCGCTTTGCTGACACTTATCACGTGCGTCAAAGGCGACATCTTCTTTGTCCCACTCTTTCTCAGCACGCTTGTTCACCTTCTGACGAAGGCTGCGGGTGTCATTCCATTGTTCTTTGTCCATTGCGGCATTCTGGCGGCTCTGCGCGCTATCGCCAGACTCAATAATGAGTTTGCTGGTTTCGGCGGTAGCCGTTGCAGCGAAGGCGAGCGTTGACAGCGCCAGTGCGGCGGTCAGACAAAGGCGTTTGCTTAATGTACTCATAGCGTTTCCTTTTTGAATCGGTGCAGATAATCACGTTACCCTGTTCAGATTCTACACCAAACAGAAATGACGGCATACCCGCGGCGCGGGTATGGAAAAGTAAACCGTATCATCAGGTATGATGGTTAAATAAATCCTCACCTGAAATGAAATATGATCAAAACAACGCTGTTATTTTTTGCCACCGCGCTCTGTGAAATTATCGGCTGCTTCCTTCCCTGGCTCTGGCTGAAGAAAGGGGCAACCGTGTTACTGCTGATCCCGGCGGGCATCGCGCTGGCGCTGTTTGTCTGGCTGTTAACGCTCCATCCGGCGGCCAGTGGTCGCGTCTATGCCGCCTACGGCGGGGTTTATGTCTGCACCGCGCTGCTATGGTTACGCGTGGTCGATGGGGTAAAACTCAGCGCCTACGATTGGGCCGGGGCCCTGATTGCCTTGTGCGGCATGCTGATCATCGTGGCGGGCTGGGGGCGCGCATGAGCGCCCTGATTTTGTGATCGCTCGCGGATATTTTGATCATTATACTTGTATGGTAGTAGCTCAGTTGCGTAAATTTCCTGCATCACAACATGCGATGTAAGGAAAGGAATTATGAAGATTGTCGGGGCTGAAGTATTTGTCACCTGCCCGGGGCGTAACTTTGTCACCCTTAAAATTACGACCGATGAAGGCATCGTCGGTCTTGGCGATGCCACACTAAACGGACGCGAACTCTCCGTCGCCTCTTACCTGAAAGACCACCTCTGCCCGCAACTGATTGGCCGCGATGCGCACCGCATCGAAGATATCTGGCAGTTTTTCTATAAAGGCGCGTACTGGCGTCGCGGTCCGGTCACCATGTCGGCAATCTCCGCCGTGGATATGGCGCTGTGGGACATCAAAGCCAAAGCCGCCAATATGCCGCTTTACCAGCTACTGGGGGGCGCTTCCCGTGAAGGGGTAATGGTCTACTGCCACACCACCGGGCATACCATTGACGACGTGCTGGAAGATTACGCCCGTCATAAAGAGATGGGCTTTAAGGCGATCCGCGTCCAGTGCGGAGTGCCGGGAATGAAAACCACCTACGGCATGTCCAAAGGAAAAGGGCTGGCGTATGAGCCTGCCACCAAAGGGGACTGGCCGGAAGAGCAGCTGTGGTCCACCGAGAAATACCTCGACTTCACACCGAAGCTGTTCGACGCGGTGCGCAGTAAATTTGGCTTCAACGAACATCTGCTGCATGACATGCACCACCGCCTGACGCCGATTGAAGCAGCGCGTTTCGGTAAGAGCATCGAAGAATTCCGCATGTTCTGGATGGAAGATCCTACGCCTGCTGAAAACCAGGCGTGCTTCCGCCTGATCCGCCAGCACACCGTCACGCCGATTGCCGTGGGTGAAGTCTTTAACAGCATCTGGGATTGCAAACAGCTGATTGAAGAGCAACTTATCGACTACATTCGCGCCACCATTACCCATGCAGGCGGGATCACCGGCATGCGTCGTATTGCCGACTTTGCCTCGCTCTACCAGGTGCGGACCGGGTCACACGGCCCGTCCGATCTGTCGCCGATTTGCCATGCTGCCGCGCTGCACTTCGACCTGTGGGTGCCGAACTTCGGCGTGCAGGAATATATGGGCTATTCCGAACAGATGCTTGAAGTCTTCCCACACAACTGGCGCTTCGACAACGGCTATATGCACCCGGGCGACAAGCCGGGTCTGGGTATTGAGTTCGACGAAAAGCTGGCCGCGAAATACCCGTACGATCCGGCCTACCTGCCTGTGGCTCGTCTTGAAGACGGCACGCTGTGGAACTGGTAAACGAGGAGCGAACGATGAAAAGCGTAGTGATCCAACAGCCCAACCAGCTGGTAATTGAAGAGCGTCCACTCCCGCAACCGGGGGCAGGGGAAGTGCGCGTCAGCATTAAACTTGCCGGGATCTGCGGCTCCGACAGCCATATCTACCGCGGACATAACCCCTTCGCGAAATATCCGCGCGTTATCGGCCACGAATTTTTTGGTGTGATTGACGCCACGGGCGAGGGCGTTGACCCCGGACGCCTGGGGCAGCGGGTTTCCGTTGATCCGGTGATCAGCTGCGGGCACTGCTATCCGTGCTCGGTGGGTAAACCGAACGTGTGTACCTCCCTGGTCGTGCTCGGCGTGCATCGCGACGGCGGTTTTGCGGAATACGCCGTGGTACCGGCGAAAAATGCGTGGCCCATCCCGGATGCCATTCCCGATAAACACGCCGTGATGGTCGAGCCCTTTACCATTGCTGCCAACGTCACCGGGCAGGCAAAACCGACGGAACAGGATATCGCCCTGGTGTATGGCGCGGGCCCGATGGGGCTGGTTACCGTGCAGGCGCTGAAAGGTGTCTACAACGTCAGGCAGGTGATTGTCGTCGACCGCATTGATGAACGGCTGGCGATGGCGCAACGCAGCGGCGCGGACTGGGTCCTGAACAACGGTAATCTTGATTTGCATAAGGCGCTGGAAGAAAAAGGCATCAAACCGACGTTAATCATTGATGCCGCCTGTCATCCGTCGATTCTGCAGGAAGCGATAACCCTGGCTTCCCCGGCGGCACGTATCGTGCTGATGGGCTTTTCCAGCGATCCGAGCCAGATTGTTCAGCAGGGGATCACCGGCAAAGAGCTGTCGATATTCTCCTCGCGCCTGAATGCCAACAAATTCCCGGTCGTGATCGACTGGCTGGAAAAGGGGCTGATCGATCCTGAAAAACTGATTACCCACACCTTTGACTACCACCACGTGACAGACGCCATCGAACTGTTTGAGAAAGACCAGCGGCAGTGCTGCAAAGTCTTGCTCACCTTCGACCAATAATAATTTACGCGGTTAAGAGCCTGCGCAGACAGGCTCTGAGTGGTACGCATCTTACCTTGCAGAGATAGCCATTATGACTCAAGCACAACCTCAAAGAACGACTTCAGATCTGGTGAAAGCTGCCGTATCCGGCTGGCTGGGTACCGCGCTGGAGTTTATGGATTTTCAGCTCTACTCGCTGGGGGCCGCGCTGGTCTTCCATGAGATCTTTTTCCCGGAACAGTCCGCGGCCATGGCGCTGATCCTGGCGATGGGGACCTACGGCGCAGGCTATATTGCGCGCATCGTCGGCGCCTTTATCTTCGGCAGAATGGGCGACCGGATCGGTCGTAAAAAGGTGCTGTTTATTACCATCACCATGATGGGGATCTGTACCACCCTGATTGGCGTATTGCCGACCTACGGCCAGATTGGCATTTTTGCGCCGGTCCTGCTGGTGACGCTGCGCATTATTCAGGGGCTGGGTGCCGGGGCAGAAATCTCCGGTGCAGGAACCATGCTGGCCGAGTATGCGCCAAAGGGCAAACGCGGGATCATCTCCTCGCTGGTGGCTATGGGGACCAACTGCGGAACCCTGAGTGCCACGGCGATCTGGGCAGTGATGTTCTTTGCTCTCGATCGTGAAGAACTGGTGGCATGGGGCTGGCGCGTGCCGTTCCTGGCCAGCGTCGTCGTGATGATCTTTGCCATCTGGCTGCGTATGAACCTGAAAGAGAGCCCGGTCTTCGAAAAAGTGAACGACGCTGAAGCTGCCGTACCGGTGGCGAATCCGGATACCTCCCTTGGGGCGATGGTGAAAAGCAAATCCTTCTGGCTGGCCACCGGGCTGCGTTTTGGTCAGGCGGGTAACTCCGGTCTGATCCAGACGTTCCTTGCCGGGTATCTGGTACAGACGCTGCTGTTTGATAAAGCGATCCCCACCGATGCGCTGATGATAAGTTCAATCCTCGGGTTTATCTCTATCCCGTTGCTGGGCTGGCTGTCGGACAAAGTCGGGCGCCGTCTGCCGTATATCCTGCTCAACGTTTCCGCCATCATTCTGGCGTACCCGATGCTGTCGATTATCGTCGATAAAAGCTATGCGCCGGGCGTCATTATGCTCTCGATTATTGTCATTCATAACTTCGCGGTGCTGGGGTTGTTCGCGCTGGAAAACATCACCATGGCGGAGATGTTTGGCTCGCGTAATCGCTTTACCCGCATGGCCATCTCCAAAGAGGCGGGCGGTCTGGTGGCGGTGGGCTTTGGTCCGGTGCTGGCGGGGATCTTCTGCAACATGACCGGCTCCTGGTGGCCGATTGTCGCGATGCTGATTGCCTATTCCGTAATTGGTCTGGTTTCAGCCATTTTCATGCCGGAAGTGCGCGACCGTGATTTGAGCGCGGCACAAGACGCGGCTGAACCACAGGCGCTGAACGATAAGGCTGGTGAGTCACGCAAATATGGAGCGCTGCTATGAGTTTCATTAATGATAACTTTATGATTAGCAACGCCAGGGGCGTTGCGTTATATCGCGACGTCGCGAAAGAATTGCCAATAATTGACTATCACTGTCATCTGGTTGCGAAAGATATTTTCGAAAATAAACCGCTGGAGAACATTACCGAGCTTTGGCTTGCAGGCGATCACTACAAATGGCGCGCCATGCGCGCCAACGGTATAGATGAAAAATACATTACGGGCAGCGCCACCGCGGAAGAAAAATTTGCGGCGTGGGCTGAAACGGTCGACGCCAGCTATGGCAATCCGCTCTATCACTGGACGCATTTAGAACTGCATCACTATTTTTCCTGTGATGAACCGCTGGGCAGCCATAACTGGCGTGAAATAATGGAGCGCTGTAATCGTTTATTACAACAGCCTGATTTTACGCCCCGCGAACTGATTAAACGCTCAAAGGTGGAGGTCATCTGTACCACAGATGCCCCACTGGATGACCTGCGTTACCATCAGTTATTGCGCGATGACGCAACATTCAACGTCAAGGTATTACCGACATTCCGCCCGGATGACGTTTTTACGTCGGATGCGCATCAGTTCGCCGACTTTACCGATCGACTAGCGGAGCTGACGGGGCGGTCCATTCACGCCTTTAGCGATTTTGCTGCTGCGCTCGGTGAGCGTATTGCCTGGTTCCACGACATGGGGTGCCGTATTTCGGATCATGGCCCTGTGGAGATCCATTATCAGGCTGCGGATGAAAGTATCGTGGAATCGATATTTGTCCGTAAACGGCAGGGTGAACATCTCAACGCGCGAGATAGCGCGATTCTTGACAGTGCTATTTTTATCATGCTGGCGCGTTATTACCGACAGCATGACTGGGCCATGCAGATACACTTCGGTGCGATACGCAATAATAATACCCGCATGTACCGTGCCCTGGGCATAAATATCGGGTTTGATTCACTGACGGATCAGGTCAATCTTGCTGCGAATATTAATCAGCTGCTGGATGCCATGGCCCTTGCAGACGCGCTGCCGAAAACCATTCTGTATAACCTCAACCCCAGCTACAACGATATTGTCGCGACGACGATCGCCAATTTTCAGAGTGCAGAACTGGGAGTGAAATCACCGATGCAATTCGGCTCCGGCTGGTGGTTTAACGACACCCGTCGCGGGATGGAAAACCAGCTCAACAGCCTGGCAGATCAGGGGCTGTTAATGAATTTTGTCGGCATGCTGACCGACTCCCGTAGCCTGGTCTCCTATACCCGTCACGATTATTTTCGCCGCATTCTATGCAATATGATCGGCGGTTGGGTGGAGCGGGGAGAAGTCCCTGATAATAACGATATTCTCACGCGGATGATTAAAAATATTTGCCACGACAACGCTAAGAATTATTTCAAATTTTAAATTCACTTCATCAAGTGGGGATGAAATATGTCTCGTGCGGCTAAAAAAATTACCATTCCGGTTAGTATCGGCTACGGACTAACGGATATTATGGGTGGCGGTGCATTTACCGTGATCGGCGCCTGGCTGTTATTTTTCTATACGACATTCGTTGGGCTATCGCCGGTTGAGGCAGCCTCCATTGTCGCCATCGCGCGTATTGTTGATGCCATTGTCAGTCTGTTTATGGGAAGTTTCACCGATCATTTTTACAAAAACTATTTTGGTAAAAAATTTGGTCGTCGACGCTTCTTTTTGCTGATCGGCGCGCCGTTAATGCTGGTCTATGCGTTACTGTGGCTTGATGGCATGACCTACGGTTTTTATCTCGCGGTCTATCTGGCGTTTGAAATTATCGCCGCGATGGTATTGATCCCCTGGGAAACGCTGCCATCGGAAATGACAAAAGACTTTAACCAGCGCACCAAGCTTTCTACCTGTCGCATGTTCCTTTCTGCGTCCGGTACCTTCCTGGCGACGTTCATTCCGGGGCTGCTGATTGGCTATTTTGGGGAAAACAGCGCCCATGCTTATCTGATTAACGGCGTTATTTTTGCCGTCCTGTTTATGGTTTGCGTCTTTATCTCGTGGAAGGTGACCTGGGAACGCGAGTTAACCCCGGAAATGCTGGCCGAGCTTGAAACAAGCACGGCGCCCCGAACGCTGACGCAAAAGCTGGCTGCCTTTGGTCGTCTCTTTAAAGAGTATGGTTCAACGCTGAAAATCCGGGCCTTCAGAAAACACCTTGCCATCTACCTGCTGTCGTTTACCGGGAAAGATGTCTACAACACCGTATTTGTCTTCTTCTGTGTTTACTGCCTGAATGTCTCTTCGTCGCTTGCCGGCACACTGCTGTCGATGAGTATCGTCGGCCTGCCTGTCACGCTGATTGCGGGAGTGGGGATCATTAAATTCGGGCCGTCGAAGCTGTATGTGTTTGCCTACTCGCTGATGATGCTCTGCCTGGGCGGCTTTTTCGCTGTGTATCAAATTCCGGCACTTAATACCGTCGCGACGCTGGTTGTTCTGGCCGGGTTATATCAGGTCGGTCGCTGTGTGCTGGAGTTTACGCCATGGAACGTCTTCCCGTTCATCCCCGATATTGACGAGATGGTTAGCCGCCAGCGTCGCGAGGGGTTGTTTGCGGCGGTGATGACCTTCTCCCGCAAAACGACCGTGGCTATCGCCACCTTTATTGTGGGGCTGCTGTTACAGAATGGCGGCTTTGTGAAGGGCAGCCAGACACAGCCGGAGGAGGCCATTCATACCATCGCAATGCTGATGTTCATCGGGACTGCGGGCTTACTCATCCTGGCGTTGTGGCAGGCATTAACGTTCCATCTGAACAAGCGTACGCACAAGATCTTCGTGGATGAACTGGACCGCCTGAAAGCAAACGGTTCTCCCCAGCTGGTTTCCGCCGAAGCACGCCGTGTGGTGGAAGATTTGACGGGGTATTCCTACGACAGGCTGTGCCGTGAGCCCGCTGGCCGTTCAGGCGCAGAACCGGCGCGTAATCCTGTGTGACGTTGGTATATATCTTTTTGAAAGATGTCACACAACTTAATTTTGATATCACACCAGTTAGCGTAAAGTTAATGTAAATCAATGTTCCGCTGAACATAACCCGTATGGTGGTGGGCAAGGCACCAGGGGGGTTACTGCCATTCTGGCTGGTGTAGTCAACATGCGCGACCGCGCGCCACCGTGCGGTCGCAGAACTCAGCTTCATTAATTAAACGAGTCTCAACCATGGAAAACCGATTATTACAGGCGAAAGCGACGCTGCCTCAGTACGATCGCGGCAGCCTCCAGGCACGCATTGTTCATTTAGGGTTTGGCGCGTTCCACCGTGCACACCAGGCGGTGTACGCCGATATTCTGGCCGCTGAACACGGCAGCGACTGGGGTTACACAGAAGTGAACCTGATTGGTGGCGAACAGCAGATTGCCGATCTGAACGCGCAGGATAACCTCTATACCGTGGCCGAAATGTCGGCGGACGCGTGGACATCACGGGTCGTCGGTGTGGTCAAAAATGCGCTGCACGCGCAGGTTGACGGGCTGGAGGCCGTACTGGCGGCGATGTGTGAGCCGCAGGTGGCGATTGTGTCGCTCACCATCACCGAAAAAGGCTACTGCCACTCACCGGCCACGGGCAAACTGATGCTCGATCATCCATTGATTGCGGCCGACCTGCAAAATCCGCATCAGCCCAAATCTGCGCCGGGTGTGGTGGTTGAAGCGCTGGCGCGACGCAAAGCGGCGGGGCTGCCTGCCTTTAGCGTTATGTCCTGTGATAACATGCCGGAGAACGGCCACGTTATGCGCAATGTCACCTGCGCCTATGCCCGCGCGGTCGACGCGGAGCTGGCCGCGTGGATTGAGGCCAACGTCACCTTCCCGTCAACCATGGTGGATCGTATTGTGCCTGCGGTGACGCCGGAAACGCTGGATAAAATCGAACAGCTGACCGGCGTACGCGATCCGGCGGGCGTGGCCTGCGAGCCGTTCCGTCAGTGGGTGATTGAAGATAACTTTGTCGCCGGACGTCCGCAGTGGGAAAAGGCGGGGGCGGAGCTGGTGGCCGACGTTATTCCGTTTGAAGAGATGAAGCTGCGGATGCTCAACGGCAGCCATTCTTTCCTGGCGTACCTTGGCTATCTGGCGGGTTATCAGCACATTAACGACTGTATGGAAGATGAACACTACCGTTGTGCCGCCCACGCGCTGATGCTGAAAGAGCAGGCGCCGACGCTGAAAGTAAAAGGGGTTGATTTAGGCCACTATGCCGATCTGCTGATAGCGCGCTACAGCAACCCGGCCCTGCGCCACCGGACCTGGCAAATCGCGATGGACGGCAGCCAGAAACTTCCGCAGCGTATGCTCGATTCCGTGCGCTGGCATCTGGTGCATCAGAAACCTTTCCCACTGCTGGCGCTGGGTGTGGCGGGCTGGATGCGCTATGTCGGCGGGGTGGATGAACAGGGGAACGCCATCGACGTGAGCGATCCTCAGCTGGCGGTGATTCAGGCCGCGGTCAACGGGAGCGCGGAAGGGGAAAGTCGGGTGAAAGCCCTGATGGGCATTGAAGCCATCTTCGGTAAGGAACTGCCGCACGACACGTGCTTTGTGGAGGCGGTCATGACGGCGTATCAGACCCTTCTGCAAAAGGGCGCGAAAGCCACAGTTGCGCAGTACGCGGCACAGCTGTAATTCAGTCATGCCGCCGTTCGCGGCGGCATGATGTCGCACCGGTTAGTGCATACCCAGGCGAATCAGTTCAATCGGTTCGAACTTACCTTCGCATCCTTCCACTTCCACCGTTTTGCTGCGACGTACCTGCGCGGCATCCAGTCCCTCGCTGTGGATCGCTTTAATTACCCCGGTATGCCCGGTGCCGTTAATCATTACGCGGCTGCCGGTGGTAATTGCATTACGGTTACGGTCGTAAGTCATCATGGTATTTTCTCCTCGCTAACACATCCGTTACGGCGCTATTTCAGGTTGTGCCGTCCACGGGGCACTATAAATACGCCTCTCTGGACATCATTTTTTTGTTTTTGATCAAACTCACACTTTTTTCTTCATTTCGGCAGGGCGATGACGGTTCACGACGGTAATTTACAAAGCGGACAGTTATTTTCTTTAATTGATAATTTCAACGGGTGAGCGTTTAAGTCTGGTTTATATTCCTGATGGCACTCTGGATGCAGTAAATAACGTTTCCTGGAAATAAGGAGTCAGGCTTATGTATAAGAAAATCTTGATGCCTGTTGATGTGTTTGAAATGAATTTAAGCGATAAAGCGGTGCGGCACGCGGCTAACCTGGCGAAGGCTGAAGGTGCATCGATAACCCTGGTCAACATTCTGCCCAACAGCAGCCGCTCGTTACTGCGCGGATTCAATGCAGATATCAGGAAGTTTGAAGAGTATATGACCGCGGAATCCAGCAAAAAGATGAAGGAGTTAACGCGTCTCTTCGATCTCTCCCCGGAGGACATTCATTGTGAGGTGCGTTTCGGCAACGTGCGCGATGAAATTATCAGGATGAGCAAAGAAGGGGAATATGACGTGATTGTTATCGGTTCAAAAAACCCGACTATCACCACGCATCTGCTGGGTTCAAATGCGGAATCTATCCTGCGCTACGCCACTATTCCGGTCCTGGTTGTACGCTAATCTCTCCGCCGCGCCGAAAGGGGGCGGCGAATTTAATCTTCGCTAAACCACTCGCTGTTTTCCTGCCGAATAAGCTGCACGGATTCGCTGATCTCCTGCAGATGGACGGTCATCGCTTTTTCCACACCGTCAGGGTCGCGTTTTTCCAGCGCGCTGAAAATATCATAATGCTGTCGAAGCAACATTTCCGGTGGCGAGACGTGGTCGAGGCTCATATAACGCACACGGTCGATCGTGGCTTTAATGTTTTCAATGGTATCCCAGGCCAGCTGACAATCGGCAATTTGCGCCAGCTTCTGGTGAAACTCATCGTCGAGCTGAAAGAAGTCGTTAAGCTGTTTGCGGTCGATGGCAATACGCTGCTGATGCAGGTTTTGCTCCAGCCAGTAACACTGGTTGTCATTCATCAGCGTGGCCGCACGCCGGGCCACCGCGCACTCAATGGCCTGACGGACAAAACAGCCGTTACGGACCTGAGAAAGCGATATTTTATTCACATAGCTGCCGCGCTGCGGGCGGATCTGAATCAGGCCGTTTTCAGCAAGCTTGATAAACGCCTCACGTACGGGCTGACGGGAAACGTCAAAACGCACGGATACCTCTTTTTCTGAAAGCGGGGTACCTGGCGGGATCAGGCAATGCACAATATCACGTCGTAATATGCGATAGATTTGCTGGTTAACGGGCTGGGTGGGATTGAGTTGCGATTCAGCGGCCATGAGTTGTCATTTCTCAGAGAGTTAGCCTGAACATACTACCATTCTTTTATACCCTGATACAGACCCGGCCCGCAGGCCGGGAAGGGCTGAGTTAGCCTCGATGGACGTTAAGTCCGGCAAAGCTCTGGCTGACAGGCATCATCTCTACGGTGTTGATATTGACGTGGTTTGGCAGTGTCGCGACCCACCAGACCGCTTCGGTGACATCTTCCGGCGTCAGTGCGTTGGCATTTTCGTAGGTTTTATCTGCTTTCGCGTCATCGCCTTTGAAACGCACGTTGGAGAACTCGGTACCGCCCACCAGGCCCGGCTCGATATCCGTGACGCGAATGGCGGTGCCGTGCAGATCGGTACGCAGGTTCAGGCTGAACTGACGCACGAACGCTTTTGTCGCACCATAGACGTTGCCGCCCGCATACGGCCAGCTTCCGGCGGTCGAGCCGATATTGATAATGTGGCCGCGATTGCGCTCCACCATGCCTGGCAGCACGGCGCGGGTCATATACACCAGCCCTTTGTTGTTGGTGTCGATCATGTTTTCCCAGTCTTCCACGCTGGCTTTGTGCGCGGGCTCCATACCCAGCGCCAGACCGGCGTTGTTGACCAGCACGTCAATGGCACGCCACTGCGCGGGGAGGTTGGCAATCATCTCTTCAATGGCGGCGCGGTTGCGCACATCAAGCTGCGCGGTCAGGATATTGTCACCCAACTCTTCTTTCAGCTCCTGCAGACGCTCCTGACGGCGACCGGTGGCAATCACCTTGTGGCCGTTGGCGACGAAGCGACGCGTGATGCATTCACCAAAACCTGCCGTTGCCCCGGTAACTAAAATAATCATCTCACTGTTCCTCAACGCTTTTTGTGTTGTACTAACATAGCACGCCCTGAGAGGGTGCGTTAAGGCATCATTTGTATGACCGCATTGCGGTCAATGGCGGCCTGGCCTACTCTGGGAAAGTTAACCGTTATCAGGAGTAAAAGATGTCAACCCGTAACCCTTTTTTTGACATTAGCCTGCTGCCTTATCAGGCCCCGCGTTTTGATGAAATCAACGACAGCCACTATCGCCCGGCATTTGATGAGGCCATACGCCAGAAGCGGGCAGATATTGATGCCATCGTCGCGCAAACGGCAGCACCCGATTTTGATAATACGGTACTGACGCTGGAGAAAAGCGGTGCCATGCTCGCGCGCGTCAGCAGTATTTTCTTTGCCATGACGTCGGCGCACACCAATGCCCGCCTACAGGAGCTGGAAGAACAGCTCTCAACCGAGCTGGCCGCGCTGGCCAATGATATCTGGCTCAACGACACGTTATTTTCCCGCGTGGAGAGCGTCTGGCAGGATCGTGAGGCGCTGGATGCTGAGTCCCGCAGACTGGTCGAAGTGACGCACCAGCGCTTCGTGCTGGCCGGGGCGCGCCTGAACGACGCTGAAAAAGCTGAACTGAAAGACCTGAACACACAAGTCGCCTCACTGATCAGCCAGTTCAACCAGCGACTGCTGGCCGCAGATAAGGCGGGCGGGCTGGTGGTGGATTATGTTCACCAGCTTGAGGGGTTAAGCGCAGAGGAGATCGCCACGGCTGCTCAGGCCGCCGCCGATAAAGGGCTGAAGGATCGCTGGCTAATCCCCCTCCTGAACACCACCCAACAACCTGCGCTTTCACTGCTTCGCAATCGACAGACCCGTGAAAATCTGTTCAACGCAGGCTGGCTGCGTACGCAGAAAGGCGATGAAAATGATACCCGCGAGCTGATCCTTCGTCTCACGGCATTGCGTGCGCGCCAGGCGCAGCTTTTGGGCTTTGACGACTTTGCGAGCTGGAGCATCGCCGACCAGATGGCAAAAACGCCGGAGGCCGCACTGACCTTTATGCGTGGAATTGTCCCTGCGGCGCGCACCCGTGCGGTGCAGGAACAGGCCGATATCCAGAAAGTCATTGATGATGAGCAGGGCGGCTTCACCGTGCAGGCCTGGGACTGGGCCTTTTATGCCGAGCGTGTGCGTCAGGCGAAATATGCCCTGGATGAGTCGCAAATTAAGCCGTATTTTGCGCTCAATAACGTACTGCATGATGGCGTATTCTGGACGGCCAGCCAGCTGTTTGGCATCCGCTTCGTCGAGCGCTTCGATATTCCGGTGTATCACCCGGACGTCCGCGTGTGGGAAATTTTCGACCACACCGGAGAAGGCATGGCGCTGTTCTACGGCGATTTCTTCGCCCGCGATTCGAAACAGGGCGGAGCGTGGATGGGGAATTTCGTCGAGCAATCATATGAATTTGCCTCCCGTCCAGTTATCTACAACGTGTGTAACTATCAAAAACCCAGCCACGGAGGCGCCGCGCTGCTCTCCTGGGATGATGTAATAACCCTGTTCCACGAATTTGGTCATACGCTGCACGGCCTGTTTGCCAGTCAGCGCTACGCCACGCTGTCCGGGACCAATACCCCGCGTGATTTTGTTGAGTTCCCGTCGCAAATCAATGAGCACTGGGCCAGCCACCCGCAGGTATTTACCCACTATGCCCGCCATTTCGAGACCGGCGAACCGATGCCGGACGCGCTGCGCGAAAGCATGCTCAACGCAACGCATTTCAATAAAGGCTATGACATGACGGAAACGCTCAGCGCCGCGCTGCTGGACATGAACTGGCACGGCATTCGTGAGGCCGTTTCGAGCGTAGAGGAATTTGAAAAAGCAGCGTTGGAAAAAGAGGGGCTGGATCTGCCCGCCGTACCGCCACGTTATCGCAGCAGCTACTTCGCGCATATCTTCGGCGGCGGCTATGCGGCAGGTTATTACGCCTACCTGTGGACGCAGATGCTGGCGGACGATGGCTATCAGTGGTTTGTCGAGCAGGGCGGTTTAACCCGCGAGAATGGGCAAAAATTCCGTGAGGCGATTCTGTCGCGCGGGAACAGCACGGATTTAGCTGAACTGTACCGAACCTGGCGCGGGCACGCTCCGAAGATTGAGCCGATGCTGGAGAATCGCGGGCTGAGCGAGTAGCGTCAATTTTGGCTTAAACAGGACCGGGCGGAAGCCCGGTTTTTTTGTCCAGTTTCTCTTCTCTAAAACGCCTCTAATTTTGCTCCGCACTGGCGAAGCAGTTAAAGCTAAGGGTTTCGTCTGGTATGCAACAAATTTCCAATAACATGCACAAGTAGATTTTGTCGTATGGTCAAACTCTGGTAGGATTAATCTTAATTTTTTACTGATGGAACAGGAACATGAAGAAAATTGTCTGTATCTTTGA
>NZ_LNII01000129.1:0-272 GCF_001463365.1 Enterobacter sp. 50793107
TTGCCCTCACGCACGGTGCGGATCTGACCCTGACCAGCCTTGGTCGCACTCTTCCCGGCAGTGCGCACGTCAAAAATAAAATTAAACGTGTTGACCGTGCCCTGGGTAATACCGCCCTTCACCGGGACATTCCCCGTATTCAGCACCTGCTCACACATTCCATCACTTCCCTGATGCCCTTCTGTGTGATTGCTGTCGACTGGACCGGCTGGCATGACAGGAACTGGCATCTGCTGCGGGCAAGTCTGGTCTGTAATCTGTCAGGCAGCCTG
>NZ_LNII01000130.1:0-80310 GCF_001463365.1 Enterobacter sp. 50793107
GTGTTAGGCCTGCCGCCAGCGTTCAATCTGAGCCATGATCAAACTCTTCAATTTAAAAGTTTGATGCTCAATGAATTAAACTTCGTAATGAATTACGTGTTCACTCGTTGAGACTTGGTATTCATTTTTTGTCCGAAGACATTAAGAATCCATGTCACTTTGAGTGCCCACACAGATTGTCTGATAAATTGTTAAAGAGCAGTGCCGCTTCGTTTTCGCTGCGGCGCGGGGTGTGCATATTACGCTTTCCCGCTTCAGAGTCAAGCGTTTAATTTGCTTTTCTCTGCTGACCCGGCGGCGTGTGTGCCGTTGTTCCGTGTCAGTGGAGGCGCATTATAGGGAGTTATTCTGAAGTGACAAGCACAAAATACAAAAAACTTTTCGTTCGCTCACTTTTCAAACTCCACGCTTAAATACGCCGCGATTCGGGTGATAAATGCGCGATTTCCCGGGCAAAACTGCTCACCTGCGTCCAGTCGGTATAAACCACTTCTTTACGCGTATCGGTTTCACCGCCGGTCATTTTCATAATCAGCCGAATCATAAAGCGGTCATACCAGCGATAGCGGGGATAACGCAGCGCCCCTGCAAAGACGGCACACACGTCTGGCTGCCATGGCGAATTCAGCAAAAACTTGCGCGTGTAGCTGTTGGTCTGCGGTGTACGCTTTTCAGGTTTGCGGGCCACCAGATTGACCGAGTAGAACGCCCCGGGCAGCTTATTGAGCGCTGCCGTATGCTTTTTCACAAAGCGATCCAGCGCAGGATGGAAATGCCCGTAACGGATAGACGCCCCAATCACCACGCGGTCGTAATCCTGCCAGGCGATTTGCTCCGTACGGTTCAGGTTCACCACATCAGAGTAAATGCCCAGCTCTTGTAGTTCAGAAGCCAGATAAGAGGCAATCTCACGCGTTTGCCCGTCTCGCGTAGAGAATAGAATAAGTGTTTTCACCGACGACTCCTTACTCGCGCCAGAATGTTGGGGTGAACAGCACCAGCAGCGTAAAGACCTCAAGACGCCCAAACAGCATATTGGCGATTAGGATCCATTTCGCGACCGGGTTCATACTGGCAAAGTTATCCGCCACGACCCCCAGGCCAGGCCCGAGGTTATTAAGTGTTGCCACAACGGACGCAAAGGCAGAGAAATCATCCACCCCCGTCGCGATGATTGCCAGCATACTGACGATAAAGACCAGGGCATACGCCGAGAAGAATCCCCACACCGCTTCGAGAATACGTTCCGGCAGGGCACGGTTGCCCAGCTTGATGCTATAGACTGCATTCGGGTGAACCAGGCGTTTTAATTCACGGTTCCCCTGCTTGAAGAGCAGCAGAATACGAATCACCTTCAGGCCACCGCCCGTCGACCCTGCGCAACCACCAATAAATGCCGAGCACAGCAGCAGCACAGGCAGGAACAGCGGCCAGCGCGCAATGCTGTCCGTGGTAAAACCTGCGGTTGTCGCCATCGACACCACCTGGAAGAACGCCTGGTTTAGCGTGGTCAGCGCCGAGTTATAGACATCGTGGAACCAGAGCACCAGCGTACAGATGACCACCAGCGTGAGCTGGACGCCAATAAACATACGGAACTCCGGGTCGCGCCAGTACACCTTCAGGCTACGTCCGCTGAGTAATGAGAAGTGTAGACCGTAGTTACAGCCGGAGATCAGCAGGAAAATAGCAATAATGGTGTTGATCGTTGGACTATCAAAGTAGCCCACGCTGGCATCGTGGGTAGAGAACCCGCCGATGGCGATTGTCGCGAAGCTGTGCCCGATGGCATCGAACGCGGGCATACCGGCAAACCACAGCGCCAGCGCACAGGCAACGGTCAGTAAAACATAAATCAGCCACAGGGTCTTCGCCGTCTCGGCAATACGCGGGCGCATCTTGTTATCTTTCAGTGGCCCCGGCATTTCTGCCCTGTACAACTGCATGCCCCCGACGCCCAGGATAGGAAGGATGGCAACCGCCAGAACAATGATCCCCATACCACCGAACCATTGCAGCATCTGGCGATAAAAGAGAATGGCGTGGGGTAACGAATCCAGCCCAACCAGCGTAGTCGCGCCGGTAGTCGTTAAGCCGGAGAAGGATTCAAAAAAGGCATCCGTGATGCTCAGATTGGGCTGTTCAGAGAAAATAAAGGGCAGCGAACCGACGCTTCCCAGCACCGTCCAGAACAGCACCACAATCAGAAACCCTTCACGTGATTTCAGCTCACCTTTCTGACGACGGTTTGGCCACCACAGCAGCGAGCCAATCGCCAGCGCAACAAAGAAGGTCTGGGTAAATGCCCGCCCCGCGCCGTCCCGGTAGATAAGCGCCACCAGTCCTGGGAGAATCATTGTCCCGGAAAAAAGTATGACCAGCAGTCCAACGATTCGGGTTATGGCACGAAAATGCATCTCTGCCGCTTCCTTTGGTATTCAAAAAGTGAGGTGGGGATTATTCTTCAATCGGCAGCAATTGCAACGAACCGCGACTAAAATCCGCCAGTTTTGCCGAAAAAGCAGCCTGTTCAGCCTGAGGAAGCGCCACGCGCAATTGCACCATTGCCTGGTAATCACTGTGTGCAATCACACCGTTAAACTGTTTAAGCAGCGCTTCGACACCCGATAGCTGGGCGTAGTCGCACAACAAAGTATATTCGGTGAGTGGCGTTTTGCGGGTAGTGACCAACATATTAAGCGCCTGCTGTACGCCCCCGCCATACGCTTTCACCAGCCCACCGGTACCTAATAAAATGCCGCCGTAGTAGCGAACAACCACGGCGGTGATTTCACCCACGCCACTGCCCATGAGCTGGGAAAGCATAGGTTTACCGGCAGTACCCGCCGGTTCACCGTCATCAGAAAAACCCAGCTGCTGCGAATCGTCTGGCGGCCCGGCGACCCACGCCACGCAGTGGTGACGGGCGTCGGGATGCGCAGCGCGGACAGACTCAACAAACGCCTTTGCCGCCTCTACGCCATCGGTGTGTGCCAGCAGCGTAATAAAGCGGCTTTTCTTGATTTCTTCAACAAAGGTGACCGGCTCAGCCGGTATCAGCCAGCTTTCCATCAGGCCAGCTTCAGGTCTCGCGTCATATTCTCGATACCGTTCTCATGAATCACGACGTTATCTTCGATACGAATACCGCCAAACGGCTTCAGCGCGTCAATTTTTTCCCAGTTGAAGTGCTTGCTGAACTGACCTTCGCGCCATGGCGCTAACAGCGATTCGATAAAGTAGATCCCCGGCTCGATGGTCAGCACCATGCGCGGCTCAAGGATACGCGTGCAGCGCAGGTAAGGATATTTAGACGGCGCGGCGAGGTGCGTGCCGGTATCATCCTGCATAAAGCCCGCAACATCATGAACCTGCAGACCCAGCGGGTGGCCGATACCGTGCGGCATAAAGGGTCCGGTCAGATCGTTTTCGACCATCGCCTCTTCGCTCATGTCTTTCACGATCTGGTGTTTACGCAGCAGTTTAGCGATGCGCTGATGGAACTGGATATGGTAATCCACATAGCTGGTTCCGGCTTTCATGGTGCTGATAAGCGCCAGTTGCTCATCGTTGACGTCTTTAATCAGATGCGCAAAATCGGTATCCGCATTGGCCGCCCAGGTACGGGTCAAGTCAGCCGCGTAGCCGTTGTACTCTGCGCCCGCGTCCAGCAGGAAGCTGCGCATCTCAGACGGCACATGGTGATCCAGTTTGGTGTAATGCAGAACAGAGGCATGCTCATTCAGGGCGACGATGTTGCTGTAAGGCACATCGGTGTCACGGTGACCGGTCGCGGTGAGGTACGCCTGATTGATATCGAACTCGCTCATACCGGACTGGAAGGCTTCATGCGCTGCACGGTGACCATTCACCGCCGTTTTTTGCGCTTCACGCATGCAGTAAAGTTCGTAGTCGGTTTTATACGCGCGGTAATAGTGCAGGAAATCCAGCACCCCTTTCGGGTTGAGTTTGTCTGCCGGGATATCCAGACCCAGCGCACGCTCCGGGACCGGGCCAATGTAGGCAATATTGCCACGCGCGGCAGGCAACTGGCTGCCAATACCGTCGGCTTTTGGTAAAGCCATGACGTCCACTTCTTCTGTCCAGAAGCTGGTCGGCAGCGGCTCAACGTTGTGCCAGTAATCCACAGGCAGATAGAACCACAGTTTCGGCTTGTTCACGCCATCCACCAGCAACCAGCAATTTGGCACCTGTGTTACCGGCACCCAGGCTTTAAACTGCGGGTTAACCTTAAACGGATACGCATGGTCATCCAGAAAGGTATTCATCAGCTCGCCAGAGTGGATTAACAGCGCATCCAGCTTAAAGCGGGCAAGTACATTACGGGTACGTTCCTGTAGGGTAACGATATGATTTTTATAAAGCGAAGCCAGTGAGTCCATCATTCTTCCTTTCGTTTTTTTGACCTCAAGTCCTCGCATCTTAGCACACCTGTCTCCGGCTGCGTGATTTCCACCGACCGTGATCAATGCAGCAATTTCTTAATGAGTAATTTGCATTTTATTAACATAAATCCCACACTCCGACTCATCTGGTATGACCAGATCCACTTGCTGGATTCAGGAGACTGACATGCTCTACAAAGGCGACACCCTGTACCTCAACTGGCTGGAAGATGGCATTGCCGAACTGGTGTTCGATGCCCCCGGCTCAGTCAACAAGCTTGATACCGCGACGGTGGCCAGTCTTGGCCAGGCGCTGGATGTACTTGAAAAACAAACTGATTTAAAGGGGCTGCTGCTGCGCTCGAACAAAGCGGCCTTTATTGTTGGTGCCGATATCACCGAATTTCTTTCACTGTTCCTGGTGCCTGAAGAACAGCTGAGCCAGTGGCTGCACTTTGCCAACAGCGTCTTTAATCGTCTGGAAGATCTGCCTGTCCCGACCCTTTCCGCCGTTAACGGCTACGCGCTGGGCGGCGGCTGTGAATGCGTGCTGGCCACCGACTACCGCCTCGCCACGCCGGATCTGCGCATCGGCCTGCCGGAAACCAAACTGGGCATTATGCCGGGCTTTGGCGGCTCCGTACGTATGCCGCGCATGCTGGGTGCCGACAGCGCGCTGGAAATTATTGCCGCAGGTAAAGATGTTGGCGCAGAGCAGGCGCAAAAAATCGGCCTGGTTGATGGCGTCGTGAAGCCAGAAAAACTGATTGAAGGCTCCCTCGCCATTCTGCGTCAGGCCATTAACGGCGATCTCGACTGGAAGGCCAAACGCCAGCCGAAACTGGAGCCGTTAAAGCTCAGCAAGATTGAAGCAGCCATGAGTTTCACCATCGCCAAGGGCATGGTGATGCAGACGGCGGGTAAACACTACCCGGCGCCGATCACGGCGGTGAAAACCATCGAAGCCGCAGCCCGCTTTGGCCGTGACGAAGCCCTGAAACTCGAAAACCAGAGCTTTGTCCCGCTGGCACATACCAATGAAGCCCGCGCGCTGGTGGGTATCTTCCTCAACGATCAGTTCGTGAAAGGCAAAGCAAAACAGCTGACGAAAAACGTTGAGACGCCAAAACATGCGGCGGTACTTGGCGCTGGCATTATGGGCGGCGGCATCGCTTACCAGTCCGCCTTGAAGGGCGTGCCGGTGGTGATGAAAGACATCAGCGAGAAATCCCTGACGCTGGGGATGACCGAAGCGGCCAAGCTGCTCAATAAACAGCTGGAACGCGGCAAAATTGACGGTCTGAAACTCTCAGGCGTGATCTCTACTATCCAGCCCGTACTGGAATACACCGGTTTTGACCGCGTCGATGTGGTGGTTGAGGCCGTGGTAGAGAACCCGAAAGTGAAGAAAGCGGTGCTGGCCGAAACGGAAGAGAAAGTGCGTCCGGAGACCGTACTGGCCTCTAACACCTCGACGATTCCGATTAGCGAGCTGGCAAGCGTCCTGAAGCGCCCGGAAAACTTCTGCGGAATGCATTTCTTCAACCCGGTGCACCGCATGCCACTGGTTGAAGTGATCCGCGGCGAAAAAACCTCTGACGACACCATCGCAAAAGTGGTGGCGTGGGCCAGTAAGATGGGCAAAACCCCGATTGTGGTCAACGACTGCCCGGGCTTCTTTGTCAACCGCGTACTGTTCCCTTACTTCGCTGGTTTCAGCCAGCTGCTGCGCGACGGCGCGGACTTCCGCAAAGTCGACAAAGTGATGGAAAAACAGTTCGGCTGGCCGATGGGGCCGGCGTATCTGCTGGATGTGGTTGGCATTGATACCGCGCATCACGCGCAAGCGGTTATGGCGGCGGGCTTCCCACAGCGCATGCAGAAAGATTATCGCGATGCGATTGACGCCCTGTTTGACGCCAACCGCTTTGGTCAGAAAAACGGTCTGGGCTTCTGGCGCTATAAAGAAGACAGCAAAGGCAAACCGAAGAAAGAAGAAGATCCGGCGGTGGATAGCCTGCTGGCCGGGGTTAGCCAGCCAAAACGTGACTTCACGGACGATGAAATCATCGCCCGGATGATGATTCCGATGATCAACGAAGTGGTGCGTTGCCTGGAAGAAGGCATTATCGCCAGTCCGGCAGAAGCCGATATGGCGCTGGTCTATGGCCTGGGCTTCCCTCCGTTCCACGGCGGCGCGTTCCGCTGGCTGGATACGCTCGGCAGCGCCCGCTATCTCGATATGGTGCAGCAGTATCAGCACCTCGGCCCGCTGTATGACGTGCCGGAAGGGCTGCGTAATAAAGCGCGCCATAACGAATCCTATTACCCAGCAGTTGAGCCAGCCCGTCCGGTTGGCGAGCTGAAAACGGCTTAAGGAGTCACAATGGAAAAGGTTGTCATTGTTGATGCGATTCGCACCCCGATGGGCCGTTCAAAAGGCGGCGCATTCCGTAACGTGCGTGCAGAGGATCTCTCAGCGCACCTGATGCGTAGCCTGCTGGCGCGTAATCCGGCGCTGGACCCGGCTGCGCTCGACGATATCTACTGGGGCTGTGTGCAACAGACGCTTGAGCAGGGCTTCAACATCGCCCGCAATGCTTCGCTGCTGGCGGAGATCCCACATTCGGTGCCGGCAGTTACCGTCAACCGTCTGTGCGGCTCCTCAATGCAGGCACTGCATGATGCGGCGCGTATGATCATGACCGGTGACGCGCAGGCCTGCCTGGTCGGCGGCGTGGAGCACATGGGCCATGTGCCAATGAGCCACGGGGTCGATTTCCACCCGGGCATGAGCCGTAACGTGGCGAAAGCCGCAGGAATGATGGGCCTGACCGCTGAAATGCTGTCCCGCCTGCACGGAATTAGCCGTGAAATGCAGGATACCTTCGCCGCGCGTTCTCATGCTCGTGCATGGGCCGCCACGCAATCCGGCGCGTTTAAGAATGAGATCATCCCGACCGGCGGCCATGATGCTGATGGCGTTCTGAAGCAGTTCAGCTACGACGAAGTGATCCGCCCGGAAACCACCGTTGAAGCGCTATCCACCCTGCGCCCGGCGTTTGACCCGGTCACCGGTACGGTCACGGCAGGTACCTCGTCGGCGCTGTCTGACGGAGCGGCCGCGATGCTGGTAATGAGCGAAAGCCGCGCCCGCGAGCTGGGGTTAACGCCTCGCGCCCGGGTGCGCTCAATGGCGGTGGTAGGCTGCGATCCTTCTATCATGGGTTACGGCCCGGTTCCGGCCTCGAAGCTGGCGCTGAAGAAAGCGGGATTGACCACCAGTGATATCGACGTGTTCGAGATGAACGAAGCCTTCGCCGCGCAGATCCTGCCGTGCATTAAAGATCTGGGGCTGATGGAGCAGATCGACGAGAAAATTAACCTCAACGGCGGCGCGATCGCCCTCGGTCACCCGCTGGGCTGCTCCGGGGCGCGTATCAGCACAACGCTGATTAACCTGATGGAACGCAAAGACGCGCAGTTTGGTCTGGCAACGATGTGTATTGGGTTGGGTCAGGGTATCGCAACGGTGTTTGAGAGAGTGTAAGTAAGGAAAAGTATCTCAAAGCCAATGACGTCAGAACAAGGCGGCAAGCGAGCGAATCCCGATGAGCTTACATTAGTAAGTGATTCGGGTGAACGAGCGCAGCCAACGCAGTTATGGCGTCATTGGCGAAGAGAGACAGTTTAGTTGCCGTTCTTCCCGCCTGTCAGGGGCGGGTTTTTTATTTAGATAAACGCAAAAGCATCGCCAAACAGACGATCTTCACGCGCATCTCGTTCGTTACAGAACAGGTCACGGGCAATTTTCGCCATCTCAAAGCGGCCAGCGATATAGATATCGTGCCCTGCCAGCGTGCCATGATCCTGTAGTACCGCCGTCAGCACTGTGCCGCTACGCCCACGCCAGCCCTCTTCCGGCTGCTCAACCACCGGTTCAACACGCAGGTTGGGATGGTTAACGCTCAGCGCTTCAAGCTCAGAGAGATCGTAGAGATGTTTCTCTTCGCGGCCACCCCAGTAGATAGTGATATCACGGTTCGGGTTACGCGCCAGGGCCGTCAACAGAATAGAGCGCACGTAGGAGAAGCCTGTACCACCTGCAATCAGGATCAGCGGACGGTCTTCATCGTCACGCAGCCATGCATCACCGTGGGGAATATCCACCACGATCTCGCGCTCTTTAAGAATGCGGTCCATGACGGCCATTGCATACAGGTTAAGCTCTGACGCACCAATATGAAGCTCAATAAATTCCTGCTCCGCTGGCGTTGAGGCCATAGAGAAAGGACGCTTATCACGTTCATCCATCACGACCATCAGGTACTGACCAGCACGGAAAGAGAATGCCGCTTCAGGCACTAAACGGACGCGATATACGGTGTCGGTGATAGCATCTACCGAGGTCACTTTACAGCTTAAGGTTGTCATTCGCTCTCTCTGTCGGGAAGTCTATAGGGCTTAACGGTCAGCCTGCGGTTTACCGTTATTCATTATGGCCAGTTCGTCCCAGATCGCGTCAATTCGCGCGGTCACAGCAGGATCTTTCTTGATCGGGCGACCCCATTCACGGTCGGTTTCGCCAGGCCATTTATTTGTGGCATCCAGTCCCATTTTTGAGCCAAGACCGGAGACCGGCGAGGCAAAATCCAGATAATCTATCGGCGTGTTTTCCACTAACACCGTATCGCGCGCCGGATCCATTCGCGTGGTAATGGCCCAGATAACATCATTCCAGTCGCGGGCGTTAACGTCATCATCGCAGACAATCACAAATTTGGTATACATAAACTGGCGCAGGAAAGACCATACGCCCATCATCACGCGTTTAGCGTGACCAGGATACTGCTTCTTCATTGTGACCACCGCCAGGCGATACGAGCATCCTTCCGGCGGCAGATAGAAATCAACAATTTCCGGGAACTGCTTTTGCAGGATCGGCACAAACACTTCATTCAGCGCCACACCCAGTACTGCAGGTTCATCCGGTGGACGTCCGGTATAGGTGGAGTGATAAATCGCATCTTCACGCTGGGTAATGTGCGTGACGGTAAACACCGGGAAGTTATCCACTTCGTTATAATAGCCCGTGTGGTCACCGTACGGGCCTTCGGGTGCCAGCTCGCCCTGTTCAATGTAACCTTCCAGGACAATCTCTGCACTCGCGGGCACTTCGAGGTCGTTAGAGATACACTTCACGACTTCCGTTTTGGTGCCACGCAGCAGTCCTGCAAAGGCATATTCAGAGAGTGTATCCGGCACTGGCGTTACCGCGCCCAGAATGGTGGCGGGGTCGGCCCCTAACGCAACTGAGACCGGAAAACGCTCGCCCGGGTGTGCAGCGCACCACTCCTGGAAATCCAGCGCGCCGCCGCGATGCGACAGCCAGCGCATGATGAGCTTATTCTTGCCAATCAGCTGCTGGCGGTAAATACCCAGATTTTGACGCTCTTTATGCGGCCCGCGTGTGACGGTGAGCCCCCAGGTAATGAGTGGCGCGGCATCTTCAGGCCAGCACTGCATGATCGGGATTTTGGTCAGATCAACCGCATCCCCTTCCAGCACTTTCTGCTGGCACGGCGCGCCGCGCAGACGTTTGGTTGGCATGTTCAGCACCTGCTTAAACTGCGGCAGCTTGTCGAACAGATCGCGGAAGCCTTTCGGTGGCTCCGGCTCTTTCAGAAACGCCAGCAATTTACCCACTTCACGTAACGCTGTGACGTCCTCCTGACCCATGCCCAACGCCACACGGCGAGGGGTTCCAAACAGGTTACACAGCACCGGCATTGAATAACCCTTCGGGTTTTCAAACAGAAGTGCCGGGCCACCGGCACGCAGGGTGCGGTCAGCAATTTCTGTCATTTCCAGATAAGGATCGACAGGAAGCGTAATGCGTTTGAGTTCGCCCTGCTTTTCCAGCAGCGTCAGGAAGTCGCGGAGATCGTGGTATTTCATGCAGTTAATCATGGCCTCTCTGTAAGCGCTTCATTATACGGCGTAAGCCTGCGTGATGCTGTAATTTTGTTAAATTAGCGTGAACTTCTGCATCCTGTTCCCTTTTCGGCCATTATAATCAACTTAGCGATCCCGCCAGGGTTTTGATATGCTTGCGCCCGAAACTAAGGGAAAGAGTGATTATGCAGGCCTGGTATTTACTGTATTGCAAACGCGGGCAACTTCAGCGCGCGCAGGAACATTTAGAACGTCAGTCTGTAAATTGCCTGACACCCGTGATCACGCTTGAAAAAATGCAGCGCGGGAAGCGCACAACCGTCAGTGAGCCGCTATTTCCGAACTATTTGTTCGTGGAATTCGACCCGGAAGTGATCCACACCACCACCATCAGCGCCACGCGCGGCGTCAGCCATTTTGTTCGTTTTGGTGCGCACCCGGCAACGGTGCCGTCGACGGTGATCCATCAGCTTTCGGTTTATCAACAACCTGAAGATATTACCGACCCGGAAACCCCGTACGCGGGAGACAGTGTCGTCATCACCGAAGGTGCCTTCGAAGGCCTGCAGGCGATTTTCGCCGAGCCGGACGGTGAAGCACGCTCCATGTTATTGCTCAATCTGCTTAATAAGCAGGTGCTACAGAGCGTGAAAAACACCGACTTCCGCAAAGTTTAAAAATCAATGCCAAACAGGCGACGCACGTTGTCATCCGTCTGCGCAGATAACCCGTGCGGATCCTCTCCGCGCCACTGCGCCACGCTCGTGACAATATGCCCCAGCCATGCCGGTTCGTTACGTCGCGATGCCGGTTTTGGTTTGATATCACGCGGCAATAAATAAGGCGCGTCGGTTTCGAGGAGCAACCGGTCGGCCGGGATCACCGGCAACAGTTCGCGAAGCTCCAGCCCGCGGCGCTCATCGCACACCCAGCCGGTAATCCCCAAATAAAGCCCACGATCCAGACAGTCCAGCGCCTCCTGACGTGAACCGGTAAAACAGTGCAGCACCGCGCCTGGCAGTTTATCCAGCCAGGGATCCAGCAGCGCGAGGAAGCGCTCATGCGCATCGCGACAGTGCATAAACACCGGCATTTCAAGCTCGGCCGCCAGGGCAAGTTGCGCCGTAAACGCTTTTTCCTGCTCGGCAGGGGTGGAAAAATTGCGGTTGAAATCGAGCCCACATTCCCCGATAGCCACCACTTCGGCAGTTTTCGCCAGCCTGTGAATGATATCAGCGCTCTCCGACGTCCACTGGCTGCTGTCATGAGGATGCACGCCCGCGGTAGACCAGCAACGGTCGTAGCGTTGGGCCAGCTGTTGCGCCTGCTCGCTTTCATGCAGGTTAGTGCCTGTCAGCAACAATCCTTTTACGCCAGCGGCAAACGCGCGCGCCACGACGTCGTCGCGATCTTTCGCAAACTGTGAACTGGTCAGGTTAAGTCCAATATCAAACATGCAATTCCCCATATGACAACCGCCCTGACGGGCGGCTGGTTTTACTCTTCAGTGCTCTTTTCAGAGACGTCGTCTTCGTCCTCTGATCGACGCCCTTTCCCCACATAGAAACGTGAGAAGAAGACGCCTACCTCAAACAGACAGTACATCGGTATGGCCAGCAGCGTTTGCGAGAAGACATCGGGCGGCGTCAGCAGCATGCCGACCACAAATGCGCCGACCAGAATATACGGACGCTTTTTACGCAGGTCTTCTGGTGTGGTTACACCCACCCAGCAAAGCAGCACAATCGCAACCGGCACTTCGAACGCCACGCCGAATGCCATAAACAGCGCCATCACAAAGCTGAGGTAGCTGGCAATATCGGTCGACACCTGTACCCCTTCCGGCGCGGTATGCGTCAGGAAGCCAAAGGCCAGCGGGAAGACAACAAAATAGGCAAACGCCATGCCGATATAGAACAGCAGCGAGCTGGAGACCAGCAGCGGGATCACCAGTTTGCGTTCATGCTTATACAGAGCGGGCGCCACAAACGCCCAGATCTGATACAGCAGGATGGGTGCAGAAGCGATCAACGATACCCAGAACGTGAGCTTAATGGGCGTAAAGAACGGCGAAGCAACGTCCGTCGCGATCATCGTTGCGCCCAGCGGCATCTGCTTTATCAGCGGCGCGGAGACAACCTGGTAGATGTCATTGGCGAAATAAACCAGGCATAAGAAAATAACGAAAACCGCAATAATGCAGTTTAACAGACGCTTACGCAGCTCAATGAGGTGCGTAATGAGCGGTTGAGTATCATCTACTGCCATGTTTACGCTTTATCACTCGACGAGGGGGATGATTCGGTAACAGGCGCGGCGGGCTTTGCTTCAGCCGCGTTGACCACAGGGTCTTCCGGCTGCGCCTGTTTTTTCAGTTCAGGTTCCTGCGGCGTATGTTCAGGCGCGGTGGCCTGATGCTCCGCGCTGGCAGGCGTTACGCCCTCGCGCTGCGCTTCACTATTTTTCACCACCGGGTTATGGATGGTGTTCGCTTCATCGCTCGCTTTTTCAGGATCGTTAACGCTGTACGAGCGCTTCATGGATTCTGCCGCTTCGCGCAGTTCATCCATGGAGGCTTTCAGTTCCGGCGTCAGGTTATCCATGCTCGCCTTCTCAACCTTTTTCAGGCTTTCCTGAAACTCCTGCAGCTTAAGTTCCTGCGCCAGCTCGTTCTGTACGGTGGATGCCAGCGAACGAAGCGCACGCACCCACCCCACAACCGTTTTGACTGCAACGGGTAAACGCTGTGGCCCCAGCACGATGAGGCCAATCACAAAGACCAGCAGCAGCTCACTAAAACCAATGTCGAACACGACTTACACCTGCTCTTTATCGTGGCGTTTAGCGTCTTCCTTTTTGGCATCTTCTTGCTTGTCGGAGATGGATTTAGCAGTAAAGTCAGCGTCCTGGCTGGTTTTATCCTGCTTGCTCTCATCATCGCTCATTGCTTTCTTGAAGCCTTTGATAGACGCGCCCAGATCGGAACCGATAGAACCGAGCTTTTTGGTGCCAAACAGCAGCACGACGATGACGGCAATAATGACTAATTGCCAGATACTGATACCACCCATACATATTCCTCAGAGATAGATGATTAATTAGTCAGACCGCATTATACGTATGCGACCTGGTGATAGCGATGCCTGTTCAGCGCGTCTTTCTCCAGCCAACGAACCAGACCACTATTCCGGCAGCCATTAGCCAGGCGGGCATCATCTGCCAGTCCGGACGGTTGATTAACAACAACGTACCACTGAGCAGCAGGGTTGCGCCAATGCCAAACAGATAGCGAGACTGGCCCTGGCGTACGCGGTTCGACTGAAGCTCGTGGGCGATTTTATCCATGCTGAGCTGAAGGTTCTTGCTCTGACGCAAACTGTCATACACCAGTTCTGGAAGTTCCGGCATTTTTTCAACCCAGAACGGTGCTTTCTCTTTGAAAGCTCGTACCAGAGCCGGAATGCCAACCTGATCCTTAATCCAGGATTCCAGGAACGGTTTCGCGGTCTTCCACAAGTCTAACTGAGGATAGAGCTGTCGACCTACACCTTCAACGTAAAGTAATGTTTTCTGAAGTAAAACAAGCTGTGGCTGCACTTCCATATTGAAGCGGCGAGCGGTGTTAAACAGATTCAGCAACACGTGACCGAACGAGATTTCTGCCAGCGGTTTTTCAAAAATCGGTTCACAGACGGTACGGATGGCAAACTCAAACTCTTCGACATTGGTGTCCGGCGGAACCCAACCTGAGTCAACGTGCAGTTCAGCCACTTTACGGTAGTCACGATTAAAGAAGGCGATAAAATTCTCCGCCAGATAACGCTTATCTTCTTTATTGAGCGAGCCGACAATACCGCAATCAATGCCGATATATTGCGGGTCGTCCGGATGCTCATAGCTCACAAAGATATTGCCCGGATGCATGTCTGCGTGGAAAAAGCTGTCGCGGAAGACCTGAGTAAAGAAGACCTGCACGCCACGTTCGGCCAGCAGCTTCATGTTCGTTCCCTGTTTCTCCAGGGCCACGACATCCGAGACGGGAATACCGTAAATACGTTCCATGACCATCATGTTCTGGCTGCAGTAGTCAGAATAGACTTCAGGAACATACAGCATCGGGCTGTTTTCAAAATTGCGCCGTAGCTGAATGGCGTTTGCCGATTCGCGCAGCAGGTTTAGTTCATCGATCAGCGTTTTTTCATATTCCCGTACCACTTCCAGCGGGCGCAGGCGGCGTCCGTCAGGGAGCAGACGCGGAACCCAGCGCGCCAGACGATAGATAAGCTTCATGTCCGCTTTGATGATCGGCAGAATATCCGGGCGGATAACCTTGATCACGACTTCTTTGCCATTCTCTTTCAGACGCGCGGTATGCACCTGGGCAATAGAAGCAGAAGCCAGCGGCTGAATGTCGAAATCGTCGAACCAGGTCTCAACAGGAATATTGCCCATCGCCTCTTCGATCTGTTTTTTCGCGCGCACGCCGTCAAACGGGGCCACACGATCCTGCAGCAGTGCCAGCTGATCGGCAATCTGGGGAGGGAAAAGATCGCGACGGGTAGAGAGCATTTGGCCGAACTTAATCCATACCGGGCCCAGCTCCTGTAGCGCCAGACGCAGGCGTTCACCCAGCGGCTGTCCTTTGTGGCGATTAGGCATCCAGAACAACATCCGCCGCCAGATACGAAGCGGCAGCGTGATACGCATTTTGGGGATAAGCTCGTCGAGCCCGTAACTCAAAAAGGTGTGGACGATAAAATAGAGGCGCCGAATTTCACCAGGCGTCATTTGCCCTCCAGTTTTTCCAGCCGTTTGGTTAACGCATCAACCGCACGTTCAACAGCCGCAGTCTCTTCCGCGAACCAGGCTACTTCCAGCGGTCCGGGGGCCATACGCCACTCTTCGGTCAGCACCTCTGCCGCATAGCGCTGCTGACGTTGCAGGCTTTTACGCAGGAAGGCGGTACCACCATGCAGGGCTTTGCCGATCCCTTCCGCTGCAATGTCGCCAATAAACGGGGCAAGCAGTTCCGCCGGGTCGAACTCGGCTAAATCGCTGAGCGCAACGAAATTTTGTACAACCTGAATGTCGCCTTCCACTTCCAGCTCACCGCTTCGGATCAGCGCCGTCAGCTGCTGGCGGTCACGCAGTTTTGGCAGCACGCTCATGCGCGTGATGACAGAGCAGTCGGCGTCTCCTTCCCACTCCCCCAGAACATCAAGCTGGCGTTCGCTGAAGACCAGCACAAGCGGCGTCGAGAACTCTTTTAAAACGATCCGCAATACCTTCCCGTTAAGTCGCTGCCGCGCGGCTTTTAGCGCTGGCGCACGATAGAGAAAGGCATTCAGTACATTCTCGATGCCTGCGGTGACTAAGGGTTTAAAGGGCACAGGACACCTCCACTCAGAACTTATAACCGCGATGCAGTGCGACGACACCCGCCGTCATGTTGAAATACTCAACGTTTTCAAACGCCGCATCCTGCATCATGGCCTTCAGGGTGTCCTGATCCGGGTGCATGCGAATGGATTCCGCCAGATAGCGGTAGCTTTCTGCGTCGTTTGCCACCAGTTCGCCAATACGCGGCAGAACATGGAATGAATAGGCGTCGTAGGCTTTGCTCAGTGGCTCGATAATCGGTTTGGAGAACTCAAGCACCAGCAGACGTCCGCCCGGCTTCAGCACGCGATACATTGAGCGCAGCGCTTTTTCTTTATCGGTGACGTTACGCAGGCCAAAAGAGATAGTGATGCAGTCAAAGGTATTGTCCGGGAACGGCAGCGCCTCGGCGTTTGCCTGCACATATTCCACATTCCCCACCACGCCGATGTTACGCAGCTTCTCACGCCCCATTTTCAGCATGGAGTCGTTAATATCAGCCAGAACAACACGCCCGGTTTCACCCACCAGACGGGAGAATTTCGCGGTCAAATCGCCCGTGCCGCCGGCAAGGTCCAGTACCGTTTGTCCACGACGCACACCGCTACAGTCGATGGTGAAGCGCTTCCACAAGCGATGAATGCCGAATGACATCAAGTCATTCATCACATCGTACTTCGCCGCCACGGAATGAAATACGTGGGCCACCATGTCAGCTTTCTGCGCTTTGGCGACAGTCTGAAAGCCAAAGTGCGTTGTGTCTTGTGAATCGTCAACCATCTCAGAGCCTGCTTATCAGTAAAATGTTCGTGAAGTGTAACAGATTGGGCGCGTTTGCCCTACGTTTCAACCACCACGTGAGAAACGCGCCAGATGCGGGTCTGGCGATAACTCTGCCGCTAACTCGTTGTCTTCACTGTCTCTCTTTTGTCCATCAGCGCCTTCGCGCAGGCGAAACTCTTCGTCCTGTGCCGTGGCTTGCTCAACCAGTTCCGGATTAATCTCGCGTTTAACCTCCACTCCCAGGCCGCGGAAGGCTTCAGCTTGCGCCAGCAGATTACCCCGCCCGGAGGCGAGTTTTTTCATCGCCTGGCGGTAGTTATCCTGCGCGCGGTCCAGGCTTTGCCCGACCGAGGACATATCATCCACAAAGAGGCGCATTTTGTCGTACAGCTTGCTGGCGCGATCGGCAATCTGCTGCGCGTTGCGGCTCTGATGTTCACAGCGCCACAGGTTGGCAATGGTGCGTAACGCCACCAGCAGCGTGGTGGGGCTGACCAGCATAATGTTGTTTTTCAGCGCTTCAGTTATCAGTTCCGGCTGTCTGTCGAGTGCCAGCAGAAACGCAGGCTCTACCGGGATAAACATCAGAACATAGTCAAGCGAGCGCAAACCCGGCAACTGCTGATAGTCTTTTCTGCCCAGCAGACGAATATGGTTCCGCACGGAGGCAATGTGCTCCTGCAACGCCGATTCGCGGGTGTAGTCATCCTCCGCGTTGAAGTAACGCTCATAGGCCACCAGCGTCATTTTGGCATCAATCACCACATCTTTACCCTGCGGAAGACGCACGATGACATCTGGCTGCATTCGCGAGCGGGCATCGTTTTCTATGCTGACCTGGGTTTCGTATTCATACCCTTCGCGCAGTCCAGAGGCTTCCAGCACCCGCGTGAGGACGACTTCACCCCAGTTACCCTGCGTTTTGTTATCCCCTTTCAGGGCGCGGGTCAGGTTGACCGCTTCCTGCGCCATTTGTGCATTCAACTGCTGCAGATTACGAATTTCGTGTGCCAGGGTGTGCCGCTCGCGGGCCTCCTGACCAAAGCTGTCCTGCACCTGACGACGGAAACCGTCCAGTTGCTCACGCAGAGGCGTCAGGAGACTGTTCAGACTCTGGCGGTTTTGTTCGTCAACGCGGCGGTTGCTGTGCTCAAAAATGCGGTTCGCAAGATTCTCAAACTGTTCGCTGAGGCGCTGCTCGCTGTTCATCATCTGGCGGATTTTGTCTTCCGCATGCAGTTGAGTGGATTCCAGGCGGGTCGTGACTTCACGGAGATCGGCTTCCAGTGAGGTGTTGATATCACGCAGATTGCGCAGTTCGTTGTTGAGTAACTCGCACTCGTCTCGCCAGTGTTCACTCAGCGCAAGTTGCTGTTTTGTCGCGCTTAACTCGGCGACTATCTCTTCACGCTCTGCCAGCTGATCGGCCTTTTGCTGCGCGTACTGATAGCTGGAAATCAGCCAGCCTATCGCCACGCCCGCGAGCGCAATCACCGCGTAAATCAGAATTGAGAGATCCACAATGCCCCCTGCATCAACGTATTACCGCACAAAATAAGATTGTGCTGTATAAACGTCCAGTTTGAAAGGGTTTTCCTGCGAGGCGCTACGCAAAAAATAAAGGCCGAACGTGTCGGCCTTTGATGTCAGAAGAGAGGATTAGATCAGACGACGGGCCGCTTCAACCACGATTTTTACCGCATGTCTTTCGGTTTGTTTCATGGTTTCGGCGTTCGGGATTTCCTGCTGGGTACGGTTGACGATAACCCCCGCCACCATACCGGCACGCAGACCCTGGCTTGCGCACATGGTCAGCAGCGTTGCAGATTCCATTTCATAGTTCATCACGCCCATAGACTGCCACTCTTCCATAGAGCCTTTAAAACGGCTCACCACACGGCCAGAGAAGGTGTCGTAACGCTCCTGACCCGGGTAGAAGGTGTCCGACGAGGCGGTTACGCCCACGTGCGTGGTTGCGCCAACGGATTTCGCTGCTTCAACCAGCGCCGTCGTACATTCAAAATCGGCAACCGCCGGGAATTCCATTGGTGCAAAGTGCAGACTCGCCCCATCCAGACGCACGGACGCGGTAGTCACCAATACATCACCCACGTTGATATGCGGCTGGATCGCACCGGTCGTCCCGATACGCAGGAACGTCCGGATGCCCAGCTGCGCCAGTTCTTCAACGGCAATGGAGGTAGATGGGCCACCGATACCGGTAGAGCACACAATCACGGCCTTACCATCCAGCTCTGCACGCCAGGTGGTGAATTCACGATGGGCTGCCAGCTTAACCGGCTTATCCATCAGCGCGGCGATCTTTTCCACACGCTCAGGATCGCCCGGGACGATCGCAAGCGTAGCCCCTTGTAAATCGTTTTTGGTGAGGCCGAGATGAAAAACATCAGACTTAGACATAGGTGACTCCTCTGTGGGTCGGTTAGTCAGAAGAAGTAAAACGGTACTTTACAGAAGCGATACGCATAATTTCGTGACACATCTCACTATGAATGAAAATGATTGCAGTAGATTTCCATAAAAGAGTGATTTACATCACATTAACAAGTTATATCGTGGTGCGCTGCACAAAAGATAGACCGTTTAAGGCACTGTGGGTTGTTAACCTGGTGTCTATATTTACCTTTGCGCTAACTCATTGGTACGGAGAATGCCATGACTGAAAAAACCGGTTTTGCACCTGCTGCGGCTCCGCATGCCTCAACCATCGTCTCAACGCCTGAAGACGCCATTACGGCGGGAGAGACCTCCATTCCCTCGCAGGGGGAAAATATGCCTGCTTACCACGCACGACCAGCATCGGCAGACGGTCCGCTGCCGATCGTGATTGTGGTTCAGGAAATTTTCGGCGTTCACGAACATATTCGCGACCTCTGCCGCCGACTGGCGCTGGAAGGTTACCTGGCCGTTGCGCCAGAGCTCTATTTCCGTCAGGGCGATCCGAACGACTACAGCGATATCCCAACGCTTTTGAGCAACCTGGTCAGTAAAGTGCCGGATGCACAGGTGCTGGCCGATCTGGATCATGTTGCCAACTGGGCGGCGCGTAACGGCGGTGATGCGCATCGACTGATGATAACGGGGTTCTGCTGGGGCGGACGCATTAGCTGGCTGTATGCCGCGCACAATCCGCAGCTGAAAGCTGCTGTGGCCTGGTACGGTAAACTGGTGGGCGAAAAAACGCTGAACTCGCCAAAACATCCGGTTGATATCGCCACAGACTTAAATGCCCCGGTGCTGGGACTGTACGGTGGTCAGGACACGGGTATTCCACTCGATACGGTAGAGACCATGCGCCATGCGCTACGCGCGGCGAATGCGAAGGCCGACATTGTCGTATACCCGGATGCCGGACACGCGTTTAACGCCGATTATCGCCCGAGCTATCACGCGGAGTCAGCCAAAGATGGCTGGCAGCGGATGCTGGCGTGGTTTAGCCACTACGGCGGCAAGAAAGCGTAAACATAAAAGCCCGGTGGCGGCGATGCCTTACCGGGCTACATAATGGGATCGACTCTGTCTTAACCCTGACGCAAATTCTGCGCCGCTTTCACCATATTCGCCAGCGCCGCGCGGGTTTCAGGCCAGCCGCGGGTTTTCAGACCGCAGTCCGGGTTCACCCACAGGCGCTCTGCCGGAATGCGCTGGGCGGCTTTCTTCAGCAGGGCTTCGATCCACTCCACGCTCGGCACGTTCGGGGAGTGAATGTCATATACGCCCGGCCCAATTTCGTTCGGATAATCGAACTCTTCGAATGACTCCAGCAGTTCCATATCTGAACGCGAGGTCTCGATGGTGATCACGTCGGCATCCAGTGCGGCGATGGAATCCATGATGTCGTTAAATTCGCAGTAACACATGTGGGTGTGGATCTGCGTGTCGTCCTTCGCCACTGCGGCATTGATGCGGAACGCTTCCACACCCCACTGCAGGTAGGCGTCCCAGTCGCTGCGACGCAGCGGTAATCCCTCGCGCAGGGCCGGTTCGTCAATCTGGATGATGCCAATGCCCGCCGCTTCCAGATCCGCCACTTCATCGCGCAGCGCCAGCGCAATTTGCTTCGCGATGGTTTCACGGGTCACGTCCTCACGCGGGAAGGACCAGCAAAGAATGGTCACCGGACCGGTCAACATGCCTTTTACCGGCTTGTCGGTCAGGGACTGGGCATATTTAGCCCATTCGACGGTGATCGGGTGCGGACGGCTGACGTCACCGATCACCACCGGTGGTTTTACACAGCGGGAACCATAGCTCTGTACCCAGCCGTTTTGGGTAAAGACGAAACCGTCCAGATGTTCACCGAAGTACTCCACCATGTCGTTACGCTCTGCCTCCCCGTGAACCAGCACGTCCAGGCCTAAGCGCTCCTGCTCCACAATCGCCTGTTTGATATGTTCCGCGATGCCGGTGCGGTAGTTGGCCGCATCAAGGTTGCCCTTTTTGAAGTCCAGGCGCAGGCCGCGGATCTCGGTAGTTTGCGGGAAGGAACCGATGGTGGTGGTTGGCCACGCAGGCAAGTTGAAACGGGCGCGCTGGGCTTCTGCACGCACTTCATAGGGGCTTTGACGCTGGCTGTCCTGCGCGGTGATGGCCGCCAGACGTTTTTCCACCGCCGGGTTGTGAACGCGAGACGAATGACGACGGGCCTGAATCGGAGCGCTCCATTCGGTAATCGCCGCCGTGTCGCCGCTGTTCAGGGCGTCACGCAGCAGAGCCAGTTCTTCACATTTCTGCAAAGCAAAGGCAAACCAGCTTTTCACTTCCGCATCCAGGCGGGTTTCAACGCTGAGATCGATAGGGCTGTGCAGCAGTGAACACGAAGAGGCCACCCATAGCTCACGTTTGCCGACGATGTCCTTAATCTGAGCATATTTTTCTGTCAGATCGGCGCGCCAGACGTTACGACCGTTTACCAGCCCGGCAGAGAGCAGCCACTCCGCTGGCAGGCGCTTGTGCAGTTCTGCAACATCATCTTTTCCATGCACCAGGTCAACGTGCAGGCCCTGTACTGGCAATTTGGTGATGGTGCCGAGGTTCGGCGTCACACCTTCAAAGTAGGTGGTAAGCAGCAGCTTCACCTGCCCGGTCAGTGCATCGTAAGCCGGTTTGAAGGCATCGAGCCACGCTTGCGGCAGCTCGAGCACCAGCGCCGGTTCGTCGATTTGCACCCACTGAATACCGCGTTTGCCCAGCTCAATCAGCACCTGTTTGTAGACCGGCAGGATATCCTTCAGCAGGCTCAGACGATCGAACGGCTCGCCTTTGACTTTCCCTAACCACAGGTAGGTCACTGGCCCCAGCAGCACCGGTTTCACCTGGTGCCCCAGCGCCAGCGCTTCGTCCACTTCATCCAGCAACTGGGTCCAGGTCAGTTTGAACTGCTGACCTTTAACAAACTCCGGCACCATATAGTGATAGTTGGTGTTAAACCACTTGGTCATTTCCGCCGCTGCCGCTGGCTCACCGGTTGGCGCACGGCCACGGCCGATGCGGAACAGCGTGTCGATATCTACCGATCCATCGTTGTTCTGATGACGAGCCGGGACATTGCCAAGCAGCAGGCTGGTCGTCAGAACATGGTCGTACCAGGCGAAATCGCCCACCGGCAGCAGGTCTACGCCCGCCTGTTTTTGCTGCTCCCAGTGGCGGGCACGCAGTTCGCGGCCCACTGCCAGCAGCTCTTCACGCGTGGTGTTTCCTGCCCAGTAGCTTTCTTGTGCTTTTTTTAGCTCGCGACGAAGGCCAACGCGAGGGAAACCGAGAGTGTGATTGCGGATTGTCATGTCATGCCCCTTGTGAAATTCGTTATTTAGACGTCCAGATGTTTACACATCTATAATTGGCAGGTACTGTATATTCCTCAAGCGCAAAATGTTCATGGCGAAGTGAAGGACTTTCATGATCGAGATAAAACACCTGAAAACGCTACAAGCGTTGCGAAACTGCGGTTCTCTCGCGGCGGCGGCGGCCTCACTGCACCAGACTCAGTCCGCCCTTTCTCACCAGTTCAGCGATCTGGAACAACGTCTCGGCTTTCGTCTTTTTGTGCGTAAGAGCCAGCCGCTGCGCTTTACCCCCCAGGGCGAGATCCTCCTGCAGCTGGCAAATCAGGTGCTGCCGCAAATTGCCAGCGCGCTTCAGTCCTGCAATGAGCCACAGCAAACTAAATTGCGTATCGCCATTGAGTGCCACAGCTGTATTCAGTGGCTGACCCCCGCGCTTGAGAACTTCCGCCAGAAGTGGCCGCAGGTAGAAATGGACTTTACCTCCGGCGTGACGTTTGACCCGCAGCCGTCACTCCAGCAGGGCGAGCTGGATCTGGTGATGACGTCAGACATTCTGCCGCGTAGCGGCCTGCATTATTCGCCAATGTTCGATTATGAGGTGCGTCTGGTGCTGGCACCGGATCATCCGCTGGCCAGCAAGACGCGTATCACCCCGGAAGACCTGGCGACTGAAACGCTGCTGATATACCCGGTGCAGCGCAGTCGCCTGGATATCTGGCGCCATTTCCTGCAGCCGGCGGGCATCAGCCCACAGCTGAAAAGCGTGGATAATACGTTGCTGTTGATTCAGATGGTTGCCGCCAGAATGGGCATCGCGGCGCTGCCGCACTGGGTGGTAGAGAGTTTTGAACGCCAGGGCCTGGTGGTCACCAAAACCCTGGGAGAAGGACTGTGGAGCCGGCTGTACGCCGCCGTGCGCGATGGCGAGCAGCGTCAGCCGATCACGGAAGCGTTTATTCGCTCAACGCGGAACCACGCGTGCGACCATCTTCCGTTTGTGCGGAGCGCGGAGCGACCCAACGGCGATGTACCCACAGCGAAGCCAGGATCACCGCTCCCCCAATAAGGAAACTCGGCCAGTGGGGCTGTTGCTGCCAGATAGCAAGGTTTACCAGTAGCCCCGCGGGCACGTGCACGTTGTTCATGATGCCCAGCGTACCGGCGTCTACCTGAGTTGCGCCATAGTTCCACATGAAGTACCCCAGCCCCGAGGCCACCACGCCCAGCCAGACCAGAATGCCCCACTGCACGGTAGTGGTAGGTAATTTTTGCGGGTTACCCAGCATAAACCAGGCCGCGACCGCGACCACCGCCGCCCCCATATAGAACCAGGCAAACGCGTTGTGCTGTGGCATCGGGCGGGTTTCCATCAGACGCTTGTAGCCCACCATACCAATAGCGAAGCTGATGTTTGCTAACTGCACGAACATCAGGCCGGTCCAGAAGTGATCGCTCACTTTATCGTAGCGAATAATCGCCGCGCCAATCACCGCCAGCGCTGCGCTCAACAGATAGCCCCAACGCAGACGACGCCTGCTGAGCAGGTCGTAAATCAGCGTGATATAGAGCGGCGTCAGCACCGTAAAGAGCAGGAACTCCGAGACGGACAAGTAGATATACGCCCGAAAGCTGAACAGATACATGATGCCGAGCTGCATCGCCCCCACCAGCATATACAGCAAAACGGTTTGCAGGGATTGTCCGCGCGTACGCAAAAAGGGCAGGAACACCAGCGCCGCCAGCCCCACGCGCATCAGCACCGAGAAATAGCTGTCGACCGATCCGGCAAGGTATTCGCCAATCAGGCTAAAGGAGAAGGCCCACAGGATAGTGGTGATAATGAGTAGCGCCACAATGCTTGTCTCTCAGAAAGAAGGAGAGGCATTGTAGCGAACTCTTTAGTTGACAACTGAGCAATAAAAAACCAAATGAAGATTATTCAAGGAACAGCTTGCGCAGATATTTTGGTACCGCATTGTCTGCGTTGGTGCCGATCACTTCCAGCTCCGGGTGCAGGTCTTTCAGGCGCTGGTGCGCGTTCTGCATGATGCAGCCTTTACCCGCCATCGAGAGCATCTCAGCATCGTTCATGCCATCACCAAAGGCGATACAGTCTTTCAGCTCAAAGCCCATGCGTTTGGCCACCGCTTCCAGAGCGTGCCCCTTGGAAACGCCACCCGCCATCACTTCCAGGCAGGTCAGCGTGGAGAAGCTTACGTTGACGCGATCGCCCCAGCGGGCGTTGATCGCCTGCTCCAGCGGCAGCAGTTCTTCGTGACTTTCGCAGGTAAAGAAGACTTTGCTGATCCCTTCCGGCTCGAGCAGACCTGGCTCATACAGGGAGTAGTTAAACACCGCTTCTTTGAAGAAGCGCATCTCTTCCGGGCGGTGGCGGTTCATGAACCAGTCATCGTCGCGGTAAACGTTCGTGACGATAGCCGGATTATTGTGCACCACACCGAACAGATCGGCGGCAATATCACGATCCAGGTTGTGGGTAAAGATCAGATTGCCATCGGTGTCGTGAACGCGCGCACCGTTGGAGGTGATCATGTACGATTTAATCTCAAGATTATCGCGGATCTGCCCCACATCCACGTGGTGGCGCCCGGTGGCAAACACAAAGTGCACGCCACGGGCAGTCAGCAGCTTTAAGGTCTCTTTCGCGTACGGCGACAGGGTGTGGTCGGGGGAAAGCAGCGTGCCATCTAAATCAGATGCAACAACCTGGTACATAGGAAAATTTAACCTCAATAGAAAATCAGTTATGCCGGTCGAAAAACTCGACGATGGCGTTAAGCGCGACTGAGCGCATAGCGTCCTTTTCAAAAAGGATCTCATGGTACGCGCCGTTGATGACCAGCGGTTTACCCCCTTCACAAGGGTGACCGGCGGCAGCGCGCAGTTCACAAAAACGGTCATGCATGCGGTTATCCACCACACGCTCTTCTTCAGCCTGAATCAGGAGTGTCGGCGTGTCATCATCACCAACGCCCGCCAGAACCTGCTCCCCTGCATGTATCCCCTCCCGCACCCAGTGCCAGGTGGGGCCGCCAACGCGCAAGCGAGGCTCATCGGCATAGAAGCGCAGGTTGCGGCGATAACGCTGACGGCTATGGGTTAAGACGTTGAGGGCAAACGGCAAAGCCCGCCAGCGCCCTGTTCCGATGGCGTAGCCTTCACGAATGCGCTGATGGCCCTCAGCCCAGTCGAGAAGATGGCGCACCATCCAGTCCGGAAAACGTATCACAATGCCATACATCGGCGCGGTCAGCGCAATGGCATCGCACTGGTGATCGTAGCGCTGCAAAAAGAGCGTAGAGATCGCGCCGCCCATGGAGTGCGCAAGAATATAGCGCTTACGCCACGGGCCGGGCTGCACTTCCTGCTGCCAGAAGGCGGCAAGATCGTCGACATAATCACTGAAGTTATCTACATGGCCGCGATGGGTATCCGGCAACATTCGACCAGAAAGCCCCTGCCCGCGATGGTCGATAATTAACACGTCAAAACCCAGATGGAACAGGTCGTACGCCAGCTCGGCATATTTTATGTAGCTTTCGATACGCCCGGGGCAGACCACAATCACCCGGTCATTTTTTTCATCACGGAAACGAACAAAGCGCACCGGGATATTCCCGACGCCCGTAAACTCATCTTCCTCACGCTGACGCCAGAAATCGGTCAGCGGCCCCATGGAGAAAGCAGCAAATGCGTTTTCTCGTGTTTCCCAGTCCTTTTTCTGCTGCAACATCGGGTTTCCACCCCCCGTCATTCAGGGAATATCGTTTTTTTCGTAACTGGTCACAAAATGACTCAACAATAGCGTATTGTGGCATAAAAACAGACGATTCGGGAGTTTCAAATGACCTTCGAGTGGTGGTTCGCTTACCTGCTGACATCCATCATCCTCAGCCTGTCACCGGGTTCGGGGGCAATTAATACCATGACAACCTCCATTAACCACGGTTATCGCGGGGCGGCAGCATCCATTGCCGGTTTGCAAACCGGACTGGGGATTCACATTGTGCTGGTGGGCGTGGGTTTAGGGACGCTCTTCTCCCGCTCGGTGCTGGCATTTGAAGTGCTGAAATGGGCCGGTGCGGCATATCTGATTTGGCTCGGTATTCAGCAGTGGCGAGCAGCAGGCTCAATTGATCTCAACACTCTTGCCCGGACGCAAACGCGCGGTCGCCTGTTTAAGCGGGCGGTGTTTGTGAATCTGACCAACCCAAAAAGCATCGTTTTTCTGGCTGCCCTGTTCCCGCAGTTTATCGTCCCGCATCAGCCGCAGGTCATGCAGTATGTAGTCCTGGGCGTGACCACCATTGTTGTCGATATTATTGTGATGATTGGCTACGCGACGCTGGCGCAGCGGATTGCAGCATGGATTAAAGGGCCTAAGCAAATGAAGGCCCTGAACAAAGTGTTTGGTTCGCTGTTTATGCTGGTTGGCGCGCTGCTTGCGTCAGCGCGTCATGCTTAGCGAGAGATAATAAGGTGAATACCAAAGCCGGCGAACAGCGCGCCGGCGAAGCCGTCAATCCACTTCGCGATGCGCTGATAGCCACGGCGCATCGCCGGTAAGGCAAACAGGCTGGCAACAACGGTGAACCACGCAAACGTCTCAACCACAATCAGCAGGAAGATACCCCAGCGTGCACCTGCCCCCACGCTGTCGCCCACGAACAGGGAGAAGACGGAACCGAAATAGATAATCGCTTTCGGGTTCGCCAGGTTGGTCAGCAGCCCTTTAACAAAGCTACGGCCGCCCGTTGCCAGCTCAATTTTTGGCTCTTGCGGTTTTTTCTCTTCTTTCTTCAGCGCCCCGCGCAGCATCTGGTAGCCCATCCAGCACAGGTACAGACCGCCACCGACCATGATGATGTTATGCAGCCACGCCATCTTCGCCAGGATGAGGTTCAGGCCAAGCAGCGCCACGGCCGCCCAGACCATAACACCCATAGTGATACCCAACACCCCCATCATTGCTTCTTTGCGGGAGCGGCTGACGGCGGTTTGTGACACGAAGAAAAAGTCAGGGCCCGGGCTCATCAGCGCAACAATGTGCACCAACGCCACGGTAAGAAATAGCATTAACATAATTCGCTCGCGGGGAAATAATTCAGTGAGTCATCATCCTGGCACTTTTTTGCGCGGCTGACTACTCCTCATCATCACCATCGACATGTGAACGGATGAGCGCCATGAATTCTTTACCAAAGCGCTCCAGCTTGCGCGTGCCCACGCCGTTGACGCTGAGCATTTCGCTGGCGCTGAGCGGCATCTGCTCGGCCATCTCGATCAGCGTCGCGTCGTTGAAGACCACATATGGCGGAATGTTCTCTTCATCGGCAATCGCTTTACGCAGCTTGCGCAGTTTGGCAAACAGCTTGCGGTCGTAGTTGCCGCCGTAGGATTTCTGCATCACCCGCGGTTTCAGGGCAACTACGCGCGGCACGGCGAGCTTGAGTTCAACATCCCCACGCAGCACCGGGCGCGCGGCTTCGGTGAGCTGAAGCGCGGAGTGCTGGGCAATGTTCTGTGTGGCAAAACCGAGGTGAATCAACTGACGAATAATGCTGACCCAATGCTCGTGGCTCTGGTCTTTGCCAATACCGTAGACAGGCAGCTTATCGTGGCCCATGTCGCGGATACGCTGGTTATTGGCGCCGCGCAGCACTTCCACCACGTAGCCCATCCCGAAGCGCTGATTAACACGGTAAATGGTCGAAAGCGCCTTACGCGCGTCCATTAGGCCATCGTACTGCTTTGGCGGGTCGAGACAGATATCGCAGTTGCCGCACGGCTCCTGACGCCCTTCACCAAAGTAGTTGAGCAGCACCAGACGACGGCAGGTCTGCGCTTCCGCAAACGCGCCCATGGCGTTGAGTTTGTGACGCTCGATATCCTGCAGCTGTCCCTGCGGTTTCTCTTCAAGGCAGCGGCGCAGCCACGCCATATCGGCCGGATCGTAAAACAGCATCGCTTCCGCAGGCAGGCCATCACGGCCTGCGCGGCCGGTTTCCTGGTAGTAGGATTCGATATTTCGCGGAATGTCGAAGTGCACCACAAAGCGGACGTTGGGCTTGTTAATGCCCATGCCGAACGCCACCGTCGCCACCACAATCTGCAGGTCATCACGCTGGAATTTTTCCTGCACGTCGGCGCGGATGTGGTTTTCTAACCCGGCATGATAGGCCGCCGCGCTAAAGCCGCGGTTTTGCAGACGCGCAGCGGTGTCTTCCACCTTCGCGCGGCTGTTGCAGTAGATGATGCCTGACTTGCCGCGTTGCTCCTGCACATAGCGCAGAAGCTGATCCAGCGGCTTGAATTTTTCCATCAGCATATAGCGGATGTTCGGGCGGTCGAAGCTGCTGACCTGGATCAGCGGGTCGTTCAGCCCCAGCAGGCGGACGATATCCAGCCGCGTGGTGTCATCTGCCGTGGCGGTCAGCGCCATAAACGGCAGTTCAGGGAAGCGCTGACGCAGCTGACCAAGTGCCGCATATTCCGGGCGGAAATCGTGGCCCCACTGCGAGATACAGTGTGCTTCATCAACGGCCAGCAGAACGGGATTCCAGTGCGCCAGATGGTCGAGGAAGTTATCCAGCATCAACCGTTCTGGTGCGATATACAGCAAGCGAACCTGTCCGGTACGGCAACCGGCCATCACCTCTTGCTGCTGCTCGCGGGTTTGCGTGGAGTTAAGACAGGCCGCCGCCACGCCGTTGGCGAGCAGCTGGTCAACCTGGTCTTTCATCAGAGAAATCAGCGGCGATACCACGACCGTCAGGCCATTAAGTACCAGCGCGGGCACCTGATAGCAGAGCGATTTACCGCCACCGGTCGGCATTACCACCAGGCAATCACGGCCTTCCAGCACGGTTTCAATGATGGTTTCCTGGCCAGGACGGAACTGCTGGTAGCCAAAGGTTTCATGCAAAACCTGTTTAGCCAGCGACTCCTGATTCAATACTTCCGCCTGCGCCACATTAACCCCATATGCCAGAAATGAAACAGGCGCTATTTTCAGCGCCTGAGAGAGAAACTTCAACGTTTAACGCAAAAACATTCGAGCGTCTTAGAAAATATCGTTCAGCATCACGCCGACACCCACGCGGGTCTGATTGAAGTTGTAATCGATGAGCGACTCGCCGTAACCGCTGTAGACCTGCGTATAGATACGCACGTGTTTGGTCATCGGGTAGCTTAAGCCCACTTCTGCGCCGCCGTAACCGGTGTTCCAGTTGTACTGGCCCCTGGCGCTCAGCACCGCATCACCCAGCTGATAGCCAATCCTGAGCTGATAGTAGCCCATATATTTGGTGATATCCGGGTTGTCATCGGTGCTGCCCACCACGTACCACGGCTTCACTTCCACCATCATATTACCGTTTTGCGCCATCAGGCGCGTATAGGCGCGGTTCCAGCTACGTGAGGTTGGATCGGAACGGCCGTTGGAGTCATGGTTGAAGCCCACTTCAACGTCACGCAATGTCCAGCCTGCAAACTCATAATCCGTGGCGAACCCCAGGAACAGCTGTGGCTCATAGTTGGTTTCACGGAACGGTGAAGATTCACCGCTGTTGGAAAGCTGCCACCAGGATTTCTGGGTATAAGATGCACCGAGAACCGAATTCGGCCCCAGAATGCCGCGCCAGAACGGAAACGCGAGGCTGAGCTGATATTTCACCTCATCTTTGCGCGCATTCTCAGCCCAGTCATAGGAGCGAATCGCCTCTTTGTTGAGATCGCTGGTCCAGGTATAGAGCACATAGTTGGTGTCGTACGGGTAGAGCGTGAAGGGATTATCATGCTCCTGCAGCAGGTTAGCGATAATGCTACCGCGAACTGCTGGCGTATCATGCACCTCTTTGACTGTCGCTTCCTGCGCATAGGCTGTGAGGGGCAGCGCAACCGCTGCCAGTAACCCTGCCAGATACGTCCGCATCGGTGGTGTTCTCCTGCAAAATGTTAAATGATCTGAATCGTTATATGGCGCACATTCTACAGACTTCTGCAGCAACTGCTGCATCCTCGTTTCTGAAAGTGGCATTCTTGCCTGTCCGGGCATAAAATCAACATTTTATTAACATTAAGGATGTGATGTCTCATGTCAGCCATGCTAACCGCCGAAGAAGCGTTAAAACTCGTGGGCGAGATTTTTGTTTACCATATGCCGTTTAACCGCGCGCTGGGACTGGAACTGGAGCGTTACGAAAAAGACTTTGCCCAGCTCAGTTTTAACAACCAGCCGATGATGGTAGGCAACTGGGCACAGAGCATTTTACATGGCGGGGTAATTGCCTCCGCGCTGGACGTGGCTGCAGGGCTGGTATGTGTTGGCAGCACCCTGACGCGCCATGACACCATCAACGAAGACGAGCTGCGTCAGCGCTTATCCCGCATGGGTACCATCGATTTACGCGTCGATTATCTGCGTCCCGGGCGCGGAAACCGCTTCACCTGCAGCAGCAGCCTGCTCCGTGCGGGTAATAAGGTCGCCGTGGCGCGTGTTGAATTGCATAACGAAGAACAACTTTATATCGCCAGCGCAACCGCCACTTATATGGTGGGTTGAAGCTGAAAAATCGGGTAAAGTTAATTCACTTTTTTGTCACGGATTTTCCCGATGGATGCTAAACAGACGCGGCAGGGCGTGTTACTCGCCCTTGCCGCTTATTTTATTTGGGGTGTCGCACCCGCCTACTTTAAACTTATCGCTTACGTACCGGCTGATGAGATCCTCACTCACCGCGTCATCTGGTCCTTCTTCTTCATGATCGCGCTGATGAGCGTTAGTCGTCAGTGGTCTGGCGTCAAAACGCTGCTACAAACCCCGAAGAAGATCCTCCTGCTGGCACTCTCGGCAGTACTGATTGGCGGAAACTGGCTGCTGTTTATCTGGGCGGTGAATAACCATCACATGCTCGAAGCGAGTCTGGGCTACTTTATTAACCCGCTGGTGAATATTGTGCTGGGGATGATTTTCCTCGGCGAGCGCTTCCGCCGGATGCAGTGGCTGGCGGTGATCCTCGCCTTCTGCGGCGTGCTGGTTCAGCTGTGGACCTTCGGTTCACTGCCTGTTATTGCGCTGGGGCTGGCGTTCAGCTTCGCGTTCTACGGGCTGGTGCGCAAGAAGATTGCCGTGGAAGCACAAACCGGCATGCTGTTTGAAACCCTGTGGCTGTTGCCGGTGGCCGCTATCTATCTCTTCGGCATTGCCGACAGCCCGACCAGCCACATGGGCAGCAACCCGTGGTCCCTGAATGTAATGCTGATGGCCGCAGGCGTGGTGACGACCATCCCACTGCTCTGCTTTACCGGTGCGGCAACGCGCCTGCGTCTGTCCACGCTGGGCTTTTTCCAGTACATCGGCCCAACGCTGATGTTCCTGCTGGCGGTGGTGTTTTACGGCGAAGTGCCGGGTGCGGATAAGATGGTGACGTTCGCGTTTATCTGGGTGGCACTGGCGATTTTTGTCGCTGACGCGATTTATACCCAGCGCCGGGTGCGTAAAGGGCTGTGATTTTCCCCCTCCCGGCGGGAGAGGGAATTCGATCGTAGGGCGGGTAAGCGCAGCGCCACCCGCCAGATTTTTACAGCCAGTTGCGACGCTTGAAATAGAGATACGGCGCCAGCCCGGCGAGGATCATAAAGATAATCGCCCCTGGATAGCCGAAACTCCACTTCAGCTCTGGCATAAACTCAAAGTTCATCCCATAGCTGGATGCCACCAGCGTCGGCGGCAGGAACACCACGGATACCACCGAGAAGATCTTGATAATGCGGTTCTGCTCGATGTTGATAAAGCCCATCGCCGCCTGCATCAGGAAGTTGACCTTCTGGAACAGTGATTCGTTGTGCGGCAGCAGGGATTCGATATCGCGCAGGATCTCACGCGCCTGTTCCAGCTGGCCGCCCGGCAGACGCGCCTTGCGCACCAGGAAGTTCAGCGCGCGCTGGGTATCCATCAGACAGAGACGCACCTTCCAGCCGATATCTTCCAGCTCCGCCAGCGTGGAGAGCGCTTCGTCGTATTCATCGCCCTGATGGCCTTCCATGATGACGCGGCTCAGTTTTTCCAGATCGCTGTAGATGTTTTCAATCTCATCCGCCAGTTGCTCAATTTTGGTTTCGAACAGATCGAGCAGCAATTCGTAAGCATTGCCGTCCACCATCGCCTGGCTGCGGGCGCGCATACGATAGAGACGAAACGCCGGCAGTTCGCGCTCGCGCAGGGTAAACAGGCGACCGTCGCGAATGGTGAATGCCACGGTGGAGTTCCCCGCGTGGTCTTCGGCATCTTCAAAGAAGAAGAAGGAGTGAATGTGCAGGCCGTCTTCGTCTTCAAAAAAACGTGCGGATGCTTCGATGTCTTCCAGTTCCGGGCGAGTGGCCAGACTCTGCCCCAACTCAGATTGTACGCGCAGGCGTTCATCGTCGTCCGGCTCGACCAGATCCACCCATACGGCATCAATGAGGGGCTGTGACTCTTCGGCTTCAAGCCGAGTCAGTCGGTTATTTTCGAGTTGAAATGCGCTCAACATGACCGGGACTCCCAATGCAAAAAATATCGGACAGTTCGGTGGGCACACAGAAACAAATTGGGTTTCAGACCATTAAACAGCCTGACTCAGCGCGACGGGAATAATGCAGGTCGCTGACAACCACTAAGGCCATCAGCAAGAGGAGATAGCCTTAGGAGTTGTTCCTGGATGACAGGGAATTGAGCCAGTATCTACTGGGTGTGTCCAAGGCGAATGTCCTCTTAGCGTAATCGTGCGCGCATGTTACGCCAGCAGCAACTGTGGCGTCAACACGCAACGAAACGCTGAAGGGCATTAATTGACCTTCAACGTATAAGGCTAGCAGATTATTACAAAATAATGATATTTTTCTGAAAGTTACACTGCTTCCAGCTTGGCATACGCGGCCACCAGCCATTTGATCCCCTGCCCCTGGAACGCCACCTGCAGGCGGCTGTGCTCGCCGCTGCCTTCCAGATTGACGATGGTGCCTTCACCAAACTTCGAATGACGCACGCGCTGGCCCAGCTTATAGCCGGTGTCGGTTTCCGCAATCGGCGAGCCCATCCGCTGATGGCTGACCGGGCGGCTGATACTGGCACGCAGACGAACCTCTTCGACACACTCTTCCGGCAATTCGCCGATAAAGCGCGACGGACGGTGATAGACCTCTTTACCGTACAAACGGCGGGTTTCAGCGTAGGTCAGCGTCAGCTTCTGCATCGCTCGCGTCACGCCTACGTAAGCCAGACGGCGCTCCTCTTCCAGACGCCCGCCTTCATCCAGCGACATCTGGCTCGGGAACATGCCCTCTTCCATGCCGACGATAAACACCTGCGGGAATTCGAGGCCTTTGGCAGAGTGCAGGGTCATCAGTTGAACCGCATCCTGCCAGGTATCCGCCTGCCCTTCGCCCGCTTCCAGCGCGGCGTGAGAAAGGAACGCCTGCAGCGGCATCAGGTCTTCGTCTTCTTCGTTGTAGCTGAACTGGCGCGTTGCCGTCACCAGTTCCTCTAAGTTCTCAATACGGGTCTGGCCCTTCTCGCCTTTTTCCTGCTCGTACATGGTGCGCAGGCCGGAGTCTTTGATTACCCGGTCGGTCTGCACGTGCAGCGGCATGTCGGCGGTTTCCTGCGCCAGCGCGTCAATTAGCTCCAGGAAGCGCTGCAGCGCGCTCGCGGCGCGCCCGGCGAGGGCTTTTTCCTGTAACAGCTCGCGGCACGCCTGCCAGAGCGTGAGCTGGCGATCGCGCGAGGCCTGGCGCACCACGTCCAGCGTACGGTCACCGATGCCGCGGGTTGGCGTATTCACCACACGTTCAAATGCCGCATCGTCGTTTCGGTTAGCGATCAGGCGCAGATACGAGAGCGCGTCTTTGATCTCCTGACGTTCGAAGAAGCGCATGCCGCCGTAGATACGGTACGGCATGCTCACCTGCAGCAGCGCCTCTTCCAGCACGCGCGACTGGGCGTTGCTGCGGTAGAGAATGGCACACTGTTCCAGCGCGCCACCGTTGTCCTGCCAGGTTTTGATGCGGTTCACCACGAAACGTGCTTCGTCAAGCTCGTTGAAGGCGCAGTAAATCGAAATCGGCTCACCGTCGACCCCATCGGTCCACAGCTTTTTACCCAGGCGCCCGTTGTTGTTTTCAATCAGGGCGTTGGCCGCGCTGAGGATATTGCTGGTCGAGCGGTAGTTCTGCTCCAGACGGATGGTTTCGGCGCCGGGGAAGTCGTTGAGGAAGCGCTGAATGTTTTCCACCTGCGCGCCACGCCAGCCGTAGATGGACTGATCGTCATCGCCTACGATCATCACCTTGCCGGTATCCCCGGCCAGCAGGCGGATCCAGGCGTACTGGATGTTGTTGGTATCCTGGAATTCGTCCACCAGGATATTGGTGAAGCGTTCACGGTAGTGCTGCAGGATATGCGGTTTGTTCAGCCACAGTTCGTGGGCGCGCAGCAACAGTTCGGCAAAGTCCACCAGCCCGGCGCGGTCACACGCTTCCTGGTAGGCCTTGTAAACGTTCTGCCAGGTCTGCTCCACCGGGTTGCCAAAGCTCTGAATATGATGTGGGCGCAACCCTTCGTCTTTCTGGCCGTTGATGTACCACATCGCCTGACGTGGCGGCCACTGTTTCTCGTCGAGATTCATCGCCTTAATCAGGCGTTTCAGCAGACGGAGCTGGTCTTCACTGTCGAGGATCTGGAAATCCTGCGGCAGATTGGCGTCCATATGGTGCGCACGCAGCAGACGGTGCGCCAGACCGTGGAAGGTGCCGACCCACATGCCGCCCTGGCTGGTGCCCATCAGTTGGGCAATACGGTGGCGCATCTCCGCCGCCGCCTTGTTGGTGAACGTGACCGCCATGATGGAGTACGGAGAGCAGTTTTCCACGCTCTGCAGCCAGGCGATACGGTGAACCAGCACGCGCGTCTTACCACTGCCCGCCCCAGCCAGCACCAGCAGGTTGGTACGCGAGGCGGCAACCGCGTCACGCTGTTTGTCATTAAGGCTGTCGAGCAGGTAAGAAACGTCCATTGGCACCGTCACATAGTATTCAGGAACACAGCAAAGCGCCCGGTGGCGCTTTGCTTACCGGGCCTACAACTGCAAAAACCCTGGTAATTTATACAATATTACTGGTGATTATATCAGCGTCGTGAGGGATGCCAACCGTGAAATTTCCAGGTGCGGCAGAAGACGGCTGTCCGGGGCGATCATCAGGTCCGTCTTTTCTGGCTTGATCCAGCAGGCCTGCATACCGCAGCGGATGGCACCCGCTACGTCTGTGGTCAGGTCATCACCCACATGCAACATTTCGCCGAGCGGCAGGTTCAGCTTCTCCGCCGCCAGATGATACATATCGTTAAACGGCTTCGAGCGCCCGTGCGGACCCGCCCGCAGCACAAATTCAAAGTAATCCCCCAGACCAAACAGCTCCGGCTGCGCATTGCCATTGGTGATTGCGACCAGCGGCCATTTTTCTGCCAGTTTTGCCAGGGTGTCGTGCGTTTCCTGCGGCACGTCGATACGGCTGCGCCATTTGGCGAAGTTTTCCATTGCGGCTTCAGCCCCGACGGCCGCATCCTGTGCGCTCAGCCCAGCGTTGAGCATCGCCTGCTCCACCGCACGGCGACGCCATTCGGTTACATCGTGATAAATATCCGGCTCGGTCTCACGCAGGGACTGGCGCAGCAGCTGAAAGTCCTTGTTCTGCATCGTCTTTAGCGCCGGATGGTAGTTCTGAACAAACGCCAGTGACTCCTGCTCAGTTCGCAGGATCACTTCACGGTTGTCATAAAGGGTGTCATCAAGATCAAAAGTCAGGGCTGAGATGTGACCCAGTGGGCGGTAAAAACGCATTATTTCCCCCGTTTGGCGCGTGGATGCGCCGCGTCATACACCGACGCAAGGTGTTGAAAGTCTAAGTGGGTATAGATTTGGGTGGTGGAGAGATTCGCGTGGCCGAGCAGTTCCTGCACGCCACGCAGATCGCCACTCGATTCCAGCATGTGGGTGGCAAAGGAGTGGCGCAGCTTGTGCGGATGGACGTGGCTGTTCAGCCCCTGTTTAATGCCCCACTCTGCAAAGCGTTTCTGTACGTTACGCGCCGAGATCCGCTTGCCGAGTTTCGACAGGAACAGCGCATCCTCCTCGGTGCCAAACAGCCCGCGCAGATCCAGCCAGTGCTCAATCCACGAGACGGCATTACGGCCAATCGGCAGGCGGCGCTCTTTGCTGCCCTTACCCATCACCCACACTTCACCGGACTCCAGATCGAGATGTTTTAAATCGAGATTAACCAGTTCGGAAAGACGCAGACCCGCACCGTACATGACCTCCAGCATCGCGCGATCGCGCACGGCCAGCGGGTCGTTGAGGTCAATATCCAGCAGGCGGTTTACATCGTCGACGTCGATATTTTTCGGCAGGTGACGCGGGGCTTTCGGCGTGGCGATGCCTTTCGCCGGGTTGGCTTTTAAGCCGCCCTGGCTCACCAGCCAGTCGAAGAAACTGCGCAGCGCAGAAAGCCTGAGCGCCAGACTCGCCGGGCTTAGGTTTTTTTTACGGCTACGCACAACAAACCCACGGACGGTTGCAGCGTCACATTGTTGCCAGCTTTTCAGGCCGATCTCATCGGCAATCTGCATGATGGCATCAAGCTGACGCTGATAGTTCAGCAGCGTAATGGGGCTTAGCTGACGTTCAACGCCCAGGTAGCGCAGAAAGCGCGAGACGTCAGTCGCGAGCAGGGCGTCCGTCATACACGTTCAATCCAGCGCTCCAGCAGCTCAGGCAGCATCAGGGCGATCTCCTGCAGCAGCTGCGTGCCTTGTCCCTGCTCGTAATGATGCGCGTCGCGGCTGGTAAATAACATCACCCCCAGATCGCCATCACGCCCCATCATCGACATCGCCACCGAGCCTATCGCTTTCGCCTCCGGCAGTACCACCAGCAGTTCCGGTCCGTTAAGCGGCCCAAGATAGTGATGTTCGTGGCCCAGACGCTGAATACGCAGGGGTTCAAACGCCTGGCGACTCAACGCCAGATGGGTAAAACCGGACGGCGCGCCAATGCGCCAGCGGTCAGGGAAAAGACGAATCGTTGCGCCAGCCAGCCCCAGTTCACGCGCCCAGCGGTGGAAACGGCTGAGAAATTCTTCAAGGCTGTGCGCCGAGGCCAGACGCGCCTGCAGATGCAGAAGACGATAGAACAGGCTTTCGTTCGTGTTGGCCTGCTCCATCAGCAACGTCATGTTCTCTTCAAGCTGATTGATGTGGTTGCGCGAGCGTGCCATGTGCCATTCGACCAGCGACACGGTCCCGCGAACCGGATGCGGCACACGCATCGCTTCGACGACGCGTGCATTGCGAATAAAAAACTCAGGATTGCGCAGCAGATAATCAACAACAGCCCTGTCGTCCAGTTCCGTCACCGTTTCCTGCAGTTCTTCCCCTGGTTGTTTCATAGATGGATAAACCCGTCATAGACATGTGCCGCCGGGCCAGTCATATACAGTGGATGACCCGGTCCTTTCCAGGCGATATCAAGACGACCGCCTGGTAACTCCACGCGAACCTCTTCGGCCAGTAACCCCTGAGAGATGCCGACGGCCACCGCAGCACAGGCACCGCTTCCGCAAGCCTGCGTTTCGCCCGCGCCGCGCTCGTACACGCGCAGACGGATATGCTCACGCTTCACCACCTGCATAAAACCGATATTCGCCCGTTCCGGGAAACGTTCATGGCTTTCCAGCACCGGACCCAGGGTTTCAACCGCGGCCGTTTCCACGTTATCGACCTGAATCACACAGTGTGGGTTGCCCATCGAGACGACGCCACACAATACTGTCTGCTCGGCCGCACGCATAATATAGGTCTTTTCCGCTTTGTTTGCGCGAAACGGCACCGCAGAAGGTTCGAAGTTTGGTTCGCCCATGTTCACGCGCACCAGCTCGTCATCGGTAACGCTGAGCACCATGCGGCCATTCGCCGTGCTGACACGGATATCGCGTTTGTTGGTCAACCCTTTCAGGCGGACAAAGCGGGCAAAACAGCGCGCGCCGTTGCCGCACTGATTCACCTCGCTGCCATCCGCATTGAAAATACGGTAGTGGAAATCGAGGTCGGGATCGTACGGCGGTTCAACCACCAGCAGCTGATCGAACCCCACGCCCAGGTGTCGATCCGCCAGGCGGCGGATCAGTTCCGGGGAGAAAAAGACATTCTGCGTTACCGCGTCGACGACCATAAAATCGTTACCAAGGCCATGCATTTTAGAGAACTGCATCATTTGCTCCATTGCGCGGGTACAGAACGTGATCGTCAGAGATTAACCTGAGTCGGGCCACCGTTGTTGCCACGATCGTTAGTGTCTGGCGTAGATGACTCAATGCCGCTGTTCACAGGTTTCGTCGGCGGCGGCGCGGTTTTATCCGCTGGCGGGAAGTACAGCGGCCCCTTCAGTCCACAGCCAGTCAGACTAAACAGCGTGATGAGAACGGCAAGCGTTCGGAAAGCGTTTTTCATTATAAAGTTGCCCGTAAGTTCAAATCTGTTTCTATCATCGCAGGAGAAGACACAAAAGCAAGAGTTTGCCGCTTTCCTGCAACGGGAATTATTTAGGGTTATACTGCCGGCATCACGAAAAACAGGAACAAAACCATGAACGACAGTGAATTCCATCGCCTTGCCGACACCCTGTGGATGACCATTGAAGAGCGCCTGGACGACTGGGAAGGCGACAGCGATATCGATTGTGAAATCAACGGCGGTATCCTGACCCTCAGTTTCGAAAACGGCAGCAAAATTATTATTAACCGCCAGGAGCCGCTTCACCAGGTATGGCTTGCGGCCAGACAGGGTGGCTACCATTTCGATCTGAAAGGGGATGAATGGGTTTGTGACCGTAGCGGCGAAACCTTCTGGGATCTGCTGGAGCAGGCTGCAACCGCGCAGGCGGGTGAAGATGTGAGTTTCAGGTAGTGTTGTTGCCCGGTGGCGGCTACGCCTTAGCGGGCCTACAACGGCTCGGACCGTAGCCACCCGGCGAAAAGCATCACGAGAAATACTGCTGCAACAGCGGTGCGGTATCCTGATTCGCAGGCACGGCAGGCGTGACGGCCTGAGTACGGAACGGAATCACCTGCGCACGGCCATCGACATTCACAATCTGGTAGAACTGCGGCAGGTTGAAGTTGATGAAGCTGGAGCCGTAGGTGAAGCGGTCGTGTGATGAGGAGTAGAAGCGGCTAACGTCACGCACCAGCTCCTCTTTACTGCCTTCGCAGTGGTGATACACCTCTGCGCGGTTGGTCTCATCAAGAATATAGATGTTGAAACCGGCATCGTCTCCCGACTCTTCAAAGAAGAACTGGATAATCCCTTCACTGGCAAATCCATCCACCACCTGCGGCAACTTGACGTGGTTGGTCTCCACCTGAACCGACAGACCATGCAGTTTGTTGTGCGAAATCGCGCCGTAAAACTCAATGGCGTTCTCCAGCTTCTGCACCGACACGTTCAGGCGTTCGAAGAACAGACCCCAGGTTTGCCCTGAAACACGCAGCGCTTTAAAGCGACCGGTTTCCTGACGGGTACTGGAAAGACGCAGCTCAATACACTCTGAAACTAACTGCTGCACGCGGGTACGAATCAAACCACGCAGGTGCTGGCTGTAGCAGAACACTTCCACGCTGTCCGGCGGCGCGGCATCCTGGTGCATCTTACCGAGAATGGTTTTCAACGCTTCGATCATCGCCTGCTCGCCGTTGAAGTGCAGCGTACGCACTTCGTTCCACGAGTTGCGGTACAGCAGATCCACGCTGCCGACCAGGCAATTTTGCTGCTCGCCAAAGCTGAAGACGTCCAGCTTGCGGAAGTCAAAATGCACGACCTGATTGCGGAAGGCCGCCGTCGGGTCATATTCCAGGTTGACGATAATCGCCAGATGACGAATTTCACACGGGCTGTAGAGCGCTTTTGGCGTGGGTGCCGGCAGACGCAGCGGGAAGTGATGGGAGACATCCGCCACCATCTCCTGCAGTTTGGCTAAATCGACCACCTCGTTGCCTTTGATAAACAGGCGGGTGCGCGAGGTCAGCAGGCCGTTAAACCAGGCCCAGGCCACCAGCTTGTTCAGGTAGCGGTTATACTCCAGCGGCTGATGGCTAATGATCGAATCCATGCTTGGGGCACGGTTATACAGATACCACCCGGTGCGGTTCGCGCGGCCCGGCGGCACATAGATAAAGGTCAGGTTTGGCTCTGACAGATCGGGCGAAATTTGCGGGTTAACCAGGGTGACTTTGCCCGGCAGCGCTTCAAACGCGGCATACAGTTTGCGGGTCAATACCCCGATGTCCTGCGGGCTGGCGGACACGCTGAGATTGTTACGGCGCGCAAAGCGGATCAGGTTACGGTAGCTTTGCATCATCGCATCAAGCAGTTCGTTGTGCGCTTCACGCACCTGATCGATTTTCCAGTTGGCGCGATTGTCGAGCATGGAGAGACGCTCTTCGCCCCATCCCCACTCTTTGACGAGCTGAGAGACCACTTCACGACGCCAGCCCACGCAGGCGCGTTCACGGCTCAATTTCTCACAAACTTTGAGATAGAAACATCGACGCACCAGGTCGAGACGCGTGGTGTCATCAATGGCTTTCAGGTATTCGGTAACGCGTTCCAGCATCATGCAGTAGGCGTCAAGCCCAAAGGAGACAATCTCCCCGTCGTGCAGACGCTGCTTGATATCTTTCGCCAGCAGGCGTGGGGTTGGGTATTCCCAGGAATAGGCTTCGAGCAACAGCGTTTTCAGCACCGCTTTGTACGGTGAGTCGATGCTCTTATAAAGCTGCCAGAGGCTCGCGCCAAAGTACTCTTCGGCTGACAGGGAGCTCAGGCCGCCCAAATCCAGCCATTCGTTTGGCGTCAGTACGCCCTGCGCGTAGAGCGACATCACGTAATCATCGTAATGCTCTTCTTCTTCGCACGGGACCATATTCCACAGAATACGCTTCCCGGCCAGACGCACTGCCGTACGGTAAAATTCGTCCAGCAATAAAATGTGCTGCGTGGAGCCACAGTCCTCACCACCCAGACTGCCGCTTTCGTTATGGCGGAAACGGTTTTCATCAATCAGGAAGAAGCTCACTTCCACGCCAAGCGATGCCGCCCAGCTTTCCAGCAGGCTACATTTACGCTGCAGCAACTGACGCTCTTCGTTATCGAGCCAGGATTGATGACAGACCCAGATGTCCAGGTCAGACGAACAGCTTTGCCCTACCGAAGAGGTGCTCCCCATGGAGTAAACGCCGGTGATAGGCAGTTCACCTTTCGGGGATTCCTGCGGCGGCATGCCACGGTAGAGTTCAAGTTCGTTGAGATAATGCTGTTGGGTTTCATCAGGCGTGAAAAGGCAAATGCCCTTGGGAACGTTACCGTCAAGGTAACCCGGCATCAGCGGATGGTGATAGTGCAATAATGTCGGCAGCAGACTGTATACCTGCTGGAAAGCAGGGCCCATGGCAGCAAGCGCGCGATCCACACGCAGTTGATTGATGGCATCCAGTCTCTGTTTCAGAGTCTCAATATAGAGGTACAAGACGTATCGCCTGATGTTTCCGGGTGTCGCAAGCTATTCAAAAACCAAAATAACAGCGAGCCCGCAGTATTTCAAAAAGATAACCGTTACCCTTTTTCGCCCTTATCATTATGCTGGTACCGACGAAAAAATGGTCTAAAACGTGATCAATTTAACACCTTGCCGATTGACCGTAAAGAAAGTTGCGCTACATACAAAGTGTAGCACCGTTCTGTACGTGTAAATTCCTTAATACGGCTGTGGCTGACGAGAACTCCCGCCCTGTCCCTCTCTTCTTCATCACCGTAAAACTGCCATCCCAGAGTCAACAATGTTAGGATGGTTAGCGATTGATAATGACGGTAACAAGCATGTTAGACAATGTTTTGAGAATTGCCACACGCCAAAGCCCTCTTGCGCTCTGGCAGGCACATTATGTTAAGCAGCGCCTGGAAGCCTGCCACAGCGGCTTGCGCGTCGAGCTGGTGCCCATGGTCACGCGCGGCGATGTGATCCTTGATACGCCGCTGGCGAAAGTGGGCGGCAAAGGCTTGTTTGTCAAAGAACTGGAACTGGCATTGCTTGAGAACCGCGCCGACATCGCCGTGCATTCGATGAAAGACGTGCCCGTCGAGTTCCCGGAAGGGCTGGGGCTGGTGACCATTTGCGAGCGCGAGGATCCGCGCGATGCGTTTGTCTCTAACCAGTTTGACTCGCTTGATGCGTTGCCCAAAGGCAGCGTGGTTGGCACGTCCAGTTTACGCCGCCAGTGTCAGTTGGCTGAACGCCGTCCGGATCTGATCATACGCTCGCTGCGCGGTAACGTTGGGACGCGTCTGGGCAAGCTGGATAACGGCGATTACGATGCCATTATCCTCGCGGTAGCAGGACTTAAGCGTCTGGGGCTGGAGTCACGCATTCGCGTCGCGTTGCCACCGGAGCTCTCTTTGCCGGCCGTGGGACAGGGCGCTGTAGGTATTGAGTGCCGTCTGGATGACAGGCGTACCCGTGAACTGCTTGCGCCGCTGAATCATGACGAGACGGCCATTCGCGTCAAAGCCGAGCGTGCGATGAATACCCGCCTTGAAGGGGGGTGCCAGGTGCCGATTGGCAGCTATGCTGAATTAATTAACGGTGAACTGTGGCTGCGTGCGCTGGTTGGCGCGCCGGACGGTTCGCAGATGGTACGCGGTGAGCGCCGCGGTAAACCGCAAGATGCTGAGCAGCTTGGCGTTTCGCTGGCGGAAGAGTTACTGGATAACGGTGCCCGCGAGATTCTGGCTGACGTTTACGATGGAGAGCCCCCTGCATGAGTATTCTCGTCACCCGCCCTTCTCCCGCAGGAGAGCAGTTAGTGAGCCGTCTGCGCGCACTGGGGCAGGTGGCCTGGAGTTTTCCGCTTATTGAATTCTCCCCGGGTCGGGAGCTGTCCGCGCTCGCCGACCATATGAATACCCTTCAGGAAGGCGACCTGCTGTTTGCCTTGTCGCAACATGCCGTGGAATTTGCCCATGCGCAGCTACAACAGCAGGGACTGAACTGGCCTACCGCGCCACGCTATTTCGCGATTGGCCGTTCCACCGCCCTGGCGCTGCATACCGTAAGTGGAGCAGACGTGCGTTACCCGTTAGATCGGGAAACCAGCGAAGTCTTGCTACAATTACCTGAATTACAAACCCTAATCGGAAAACGTGCGCTGATTTTACGCGGTAACGGCGGACGCGAGCTGTTAGGCGAAACGCTGCGTGAACGCGGAGCTGACGTCACGTTTTGCGAATGTTATCAACGCTGTGCAAAACATTACGATGGTGCACAAGAGGCGATGCGCTGGCATACGCGCGGCATTACAACGCTGGTGGTGACCAGCGGCGAAATGCTGCAGCAACTCTGGTCGCTGGTGCCGCTTTGGTATCGTGAAAACTGGTTACTCCACTGTCGGCTTTTGGTCGTCAGTGAGCGTCTGGCGAACCTCGCCCGGGAACTGGGCTGGCAAGATATTCGGATCGCTGATAACGCCGACAACGATGCGCTGCTGCGCGCATTACAATAACTCTCATAATGGGATGCCATAATGACGGAACACGACAAATCCTCCGCCGTGGTTGAAGAGACCAGGGAGACTGTGGACATGACGCCACAGTCAGAAACGACTGAGAAAACCGTTGAGAAGAAAAACGGCAGCAACAAGACCAGCCTCGCGCTGAGCGCGATTGCCATCGCCATTGCGCTGGCAGCAGGCGTCAGCCTCTACGGCCTGGTGAAACAGCAAAGCACCAATCAGACGGCAACCAGCGACGCGCTGGTTAATCAGCTCGCCGCGCTGCAAAAAGCGCAGGAGACACAAAAAACCGAGCTGGAAGGCGTCATCAAACAGCAGGCCGCCGCGCTTGCCGATGCGAACAGCAAACAGGAAGAGCTAACCAAACAGCTGGACGAAGTGCAGCAAAAAGTGGCCACCATTTCCGGTACCGATGCCAAAACATGGCTGCTTTCTCAGGCCGATTTTCTGGTGAAACTGGCCGGGCGTAAGCTCTGGAGCGATCAGGATGTCACCACCGCCGCCGCTCTGCTGAAAAGCGCAGATGCGAGTCTGGCGGACATGAACGATCCAAGCCTCATCACCGCACGTCGCGCCATTACCGAAGACATCGCCAGCCTCTCCGCCGTTTCTCAGGTGGATTATGACGGCATCATCCTCAAGGTAAATCAGCTCTCGAACCAGATTGATAACCTGCAGCTGGCAGATAACAACGACGACGATTCTCCCATGGATTCCGACGGCACCGAGCTGTCCAGCTCCCTGAGCGAGTGGCGTGTAAACCTGCAAAAAAGCTGGCAGAACTTTATGGACAGCTTCATCACCATTCGTCGCCGTGATGAAACCGCCGTGCCGCTGTTAGCGCCGAACCAGGATATCTACCTGCGTGAGAACATTCGTTCCCGTCTGCTGGTCGCGGCCCAGGCCGTGCCACGTCATCAGGAAGAGACCTACAAACAGGCGCTGGATAACGTCTCCACATGGGTACGTGCTTACTACGATACCGATGATGCCACCACCACGGCGTTCCTCGATGACATCGACAAACTGAGTCAGCAGAACATCACCATGAACGTGCCGGATAAACTGGCCAGCCAGCCGATTCTGGAAAAGCTGATGCAAACGCGCGTACGTAACCTGCTGGCACAGCCGGGCGTTCCGGCTGAGCAGACGGGTGAACCTGCACCAGCCGCCGCGCCCGCGCCTGAAAGCGCCCCACAAGGAGAGTAACGATGCTTAAAGTACTCTTACTCTTTATCCTGCTGATCGCCGGGATCGTCCTTGGGCCGATGCTTGCCGGTCACCAGGGGTACGTGTTGATCCAGACCGACAATTACAACATCGAAACCAGCGTAACGGGTCTGGTGATCATTCTGATCCTGGGCGTTGTGGTGTTGCTGGCGCTGGAGTGGATCCTGCGCCGTATTTTCCGCACCGGTGCCCATACCCGTGGCTGGTTCGTTGGCCGCAAGCGCCGTCGCGCCCGTAAGCAGACCGAGCAGGCGCTGATTAAGCTCGCCGAGGGCGATTATCAGCAGGTGGAAAAGCTGATGTCGAAAAACGCCGATCACGCCGAACAACCCGTCGTGAACTATCTGTTGGCTGCTGAAGCAGCTCAACAGCGTGGTGACGAGGCCCGTGCAAATCAGCATCTGGAGCGCGCATCGGAGATGGCGTCCGACAACCAGATCCCGGTTGAGATCACTCGCGTTCGCCTGCAGCTGGCACGTAATGAAAACCATGCGGCGCGCCACGGCGTTGACCGTCTGCTGGAAATCACTCCTCGCCACCCTGAAGTGCTGCGCCTTGCCGAGCAGGCCTATATCCGTACCGGTGCCTGGGGTTCACTGCTGGACATTATTCCTTCGATGGCGAAAGCCGACGTGGGTGATGATGAACATCGTGACGAACTCCAGCGCATGGCGTGGATTGGTTTGATGGATCAGGCGCGTGCCGATCTGGGCAGCGATGGTCTGAAAACCTGGTGGAAGAATCAGAGCCGCAAAACGCGTCAGCAGGTTCCTCTGCAGGTGGCAATGGCGGAACACCTGATTGAATGTGATGATCATGACACGGCTCAGGAGATCCTCCTCGACGGTCTGAAGCGCCAGTACGACGATCGTCTGGTCATGGTGATCCCGCGTCTGAAAACCAACAACCCTGAGCAAATCGAAAAAGTGCTGCGTCAACAGATCAAAACCGTTGGCGATCGTCCGCTGCTCTGGAGCACGCTGGGCCAGTCGCTGATGAAACACGGTGAATGGCAGGAGGCGAGCCTCGCCTTCCGTGCGGCGTTAAAACAGCGCCCGGATGCGTTTGACTACGCGTGGCTTGCCGATACGCTCGACAAGCAGCATAAACCGGAAGAAGCTGCTGCCATGCGGCGCGACGGGCTTCTGCTAACGCTACAGAACAACGGAACGCAGCAGTAATTATCAAGGAGGCCAGACGGCCTCCTTTTTTAGGCATAAAAAAACGCCTGCTATAAAAGCAGGCGTTAAAACAGGTCTGTAAGACAACATATTTGGTGCTTCACTCAACGTTATGCCCATGGTGTCTGATGAGGCCGAAGCGACATCTGTCAGTGGACGATAAGCACCGTAAATGGCTCTGCATCATTCCTGAGTTTATGAGGCACGAAGGCGAACATAAGAGATGGAATGAGCATCTACACGTATATTATTGCACGTTACATGCCAACGTTACACGAAGAAATTTTACATCGCGCAACATTTTAAGATAAAAGGAATTTCTGCTGCCAAGACCCGTCTGACGCACCATAAGATATCGGTAAAAGCGCAGAAGTGTCGTCAGAAAGAGACGGTTAAGACGCTGATGCAATATTATTTTAGTTTTCAATTAATTAAGTGTCGCTGGTTCGCGACAACAGGAAACGCGTATGTCGGGGAATGGATACAGAGGTGAAAAGCCGCAGAAAACAAAAAACCCCGCCGAAGCGGGGTTCAAAATTGGTCGGCGAGAGAGGATTCGAACCTCCGACCCACTGGTCCCAAACCAGTTGCGCTACCAAGCTGCGCTACTCGCCGATGTACTGCTTTTTGAATTTTTAGTTCAATTCATTAAAGTCGTGGTGCGAGGGGGGGGACTTGAACCCCCACGTCCGTAAGAACACTAACACCTGAAGCTAGCGCGTCTACCAATTCCGCCACCTTCGCAATTCACAACTCTTCAATAATGGGGTGGCTAATGGGATTCGAACCCACGACAACTGGAATCACAATCCAGGGCTCTACCAACTGAGCTATAGCCACCACTGTATTCTTTCACGCGGTACTGACTACTTCTCAGACCACCGCAGCTCTAGCGCCGGGACTAAAATGGCGCGCCCGACAGGATTCGAACCTGAGACCTCTGCCTCCGGAGGGCAGCGCTCTATCCAGCTGAGCTACGGGCGCTTAGCGCCGTTGCGGGGCTGGATATTACGTACCTCCGACCCCGCTGTCTAGTGCTTTTTTGAAAAAAATGCGCGTTTGGTTATGGTTTGCACATTTTGCCGCTTATTCCTCCACTTTCTGCGTGGTGGCGCGGCGCCCCAGCCCAAATAGCTTATAGGCTGCAGTGACTGCCGCCAGGAAGATCATCCCGACAAACAGCGACATGCGGGTATCATCATTAAAGTACATCCCGATTAATACGCAAATCAGGAACGCCATCGTCAAATAGTTCGCATACGGGAACAGAATCGAGCGGAACGGATGGCTGGCAATCGCCTGTTTATGCGCATGGCGGAAACGCAGCTGGCTAATCAGAATAACGAACCACGGCACCATCCCCGGCAGCACGCTGGCGCTGTAGACATAAACAAATACGCGCTGCGGATTTGGAATAATGTAGTTCAGGCATGAGCCAATCAGCAGGATGGCAATCGACACCGCCACACCCGCAACAGGCACACCCGCGCGGGACACTTTACTCATTGCCGCAGGCAATTGGTTATTCTTCGAAAGCGCATAGAGCATACGACCGCAGCTGTACATTCCGCTGTTACAGCCAGACAACGCCGCCGTCAGGACGACAAAGTTGATGATACCTGCTGCCGCCGTAATACCTATCTTCGCGAATGTTAAGACAAACGGGCTGCCTGTCGTGCCGATCTCATTCCACGGGAAGATGGTCACGATAACGAAGATCGCCCCCACATAGAAAATCAGGATACGCCACAGCACTTTACCCACCGCACTACGCAGCGTGACCTGCGGGTTCTTCGCTTCACCGGCCGTAATACCAATAAGCTCAACGCCCTGATAGGACGCGACAACGATACACAGCGCCGTCAGGAAGCCTTTCCAGCCACCAGCGAAGAAGCCGCCGTGTTCGGTCAGGTTACCGAAGCCAATCGCGTGACCACCGTTGCCAAAGCCGAAGAAGATGACGCCGAGTCCAACCACAATCATCACGATGATGGTGGTGACTTTAATCATCGCAAACCAGAACTCGATTTCACCATAAAGGCGAACGGCTGCCAGGTTTGCCATTGCCACCAGCCCCACAGCAATCAGCGCCGGTATCCACTGGACCATGTCCGGGAACCAGAACTGCACATACACCCCGATTGCGGTAATCTCCGAGATACCCACCGCCATCCACATAAACCAGTATGACCAGGCCGTCAGGTAGCCGAAGAAAGGGCTCATGTAGCGGTGCGCATAGACGGCGAAAGAGCCGGTCACTGGCTCCAGGAAGAGCATTTCGCCCATCGAACGCATAATGAAGAAAACGAACAGGCCAGCAATAATATATGCCAGCAGAACGGATGGCCCGGCCCATTTGAGCGTGCTTGCAGAGCCCATAAACAGGCCCACACCAATAGTGCCGCCCAGCGCTATCAGTTCAATATGACGAGCTTCCAGCCCACGCTGTAGCTCCGGTTTTTTCTCTGCCATAGATCCTCGGTTGTGTTTGCTGTTTCCCGGCTTAATACCAGGTATTGTTTTTTAGGGGTACTAAAATACGGAGCGAATGGTTTCTTAAATTCTGCAAAATGGCAAACAATGCATTAAAAAAATAAATGCATTGCACAGTTTCGCAGCAGTTTTGCAGGGGAGTTGCAGCGCGAACAGCATATCGCGCTACATTTTGATTACATTTTTCCGGTGTAGTGCCAGGCGAGATAACGCAGCAGACGGAGCTGGCGTTTAATACGTGTTGGTTGCGACAGCAGGCGGTACAGCCACTCCAGTCCCAGGTTTTGCCATACCTTCGGCGCACGTTTTACATGGCCAGTAAAGACGTCATACGTCCCGCCGACGCCCATATAGAGGGCATCCGGGCAAACCAGACGGCAATCACGCATCAGAATTTCCTGGCGCGGTGAGCCCATCGCCACGGTGACAATTTTCGCCCCGCTGTCGCGCACGCGGTCAAACAGCGCCTGCCGGTCCTCGGGTTTAAAATAGCCGTCCTGACTACCCACAATATTAACATTCCACTGACGCCGCAGCTTCTGCTCGGTCTGCGCCAGGACCTCAGGCTTACCGCCAATAAGAAATACGGGCGTGCCTTCTGCCCCTGCACGTGCCATCAGCTGTTCCCAGAGATCGGCCCCCGCGACGCGTGAAACATTAGCACCAGGAAACTTTTTGCGGATCGAGCGTACCACGCTGATACCGTCCGCGTATTTAAACTCGGCGGCCTCGATCAGACTTCTGACTTCAGCGTTATCTTCTACCGCCAGCATCTTCTCCGCATTGATGGCGACCAGCGTACCGGATTTCATCTGGCCACCCGCAAAGAGAAAATCCAGCGCGTGTTGCATATCGCGCCAGCCAATAAGCTGCAGGCCACGCAGCGCGTAGCGCGGTGCAGAGGTTGTGTCGGTCATGACTATCCTTACTCAGACTTGCGACAGCGTTCTGCTGCCCTGTGGCTCGCGCTTATGCACAAGCCCTGCACTGTCAAACAGCCAGTACAGCAGTTTGGCCAGCAGCAGGCAGACGCCGAAAACGACCATGAAGAAAACCACGCGCGAGACGAAGGAATCCAGCCCCTCGCGCGCCAGAACGATCATATTGAAAATGGCACCAAAGCAGAAACTGTGCAAAATGGCGGCCTTGTAGCGGTTAGTCTCTTCGTTGCCGAGCACATAGAGCCAGTCAAACCATTTGATAATCAGCCCTACCACAACCGCGCCCGGCAGAATAAACCAGCTTCCGCCCATTACCACCAGCGAACCAATCAGCGTAGGGGAAATGGCCAGACCTGAATGGTTGTTCAGCACTTCCCAGGTGAAGTAGTTCGCTGTGTTGAGCACGGCACCCGGGCGGTCAGGCCACAGCCACGACGGGATAAACACATAGAAGTCACGCACAATGGGCGCCAGCCCCTGGAAATCGATCTTGTCGTAGTTTTGCAGCAGTAAAGCGAGGTTTTCCCACGGCGAGAAGGTGTCGCGCGTGAGATACAGGAAGGTGTAAAACGCTTCGTCACCGGCCACGTTCAGTCCATAGCGCTTAAGGGCCAGCCAGAACATCCCCACAATGCCAAACACGCCCGCTGCCGCCAGCATCCACAGGGAGATCCACCCGCGAATGATGCCGATAAACAGGAAAATCGCAAAGGCGATAATAATGTTGGCGCGCGTCCCACCCACAATCATGTAGGTCAGGAAACCAAAGGCGACCGTGCTCACCAGGAAGAAGAGCCAGGCCTTACTGTCCTGGCGCAGGAAAAAGATCACCAGCATTGCCGGGATGAAGAAATAGAAGAAGCGCTTAAGCGCCACGCCCGAAACTTCGGCAGAAAAAATCTGACTGTAGGAGTGCAGCTTAAACAGCAAAAAGCCGTTATGCATGAAGAAGATCCCCACGCTGACCAGCGCGATGGTCATCAGCATTACCCACGTCAGATGGGTCTCTACCCTGTTCATGGTGAACAGCGGACGACGCGGCGCACTCGCTTTCACCGCGCGCAGACGCGTTTTATAGGTGACGTAGTACACCGCATAGAAGCAGGTCGCCGACAAGAGTGCCTGGAGCAGGATTTCCGGCGGCGCGACACTCACGTCAAAACGGAAAACCAGAATACTGGTCAGCGGAAAACCGAAGAAGAAGGTCAGAAGAAACAGTAACGAGAAGAAGACGTTAAAGTTAAAACGCACGCGGCGGAACTCAAACCAGGTCAGAGTGGCGATAAATAGCGTGCTCAGAAGCCATACCACTAACAAGCCGCTGAATTGCAACTGGCTCATGCGTTGTCTCCTGAAGCGATACGCAGCGCACGGTGCCACGGCGTAAGGTAGTTCGGACTAAAGAAATCGATGGTACTTTTATCCACCAGCGCCAGTTGACGCTGAACTTCACGTACCACCTCCACGTTCAGGGTATCCGTGGTGAACAGCACCGGAATGTGTTGTTCAGCCATATCCTGCCAGAACGGATTATCGCGATTAAGCACACAGGGAACGCCTGCCTGAATCAGCAGGCACAGCGTGCCAATTCCCTGCTGGCGGGCAAAGATGAAATAGCCGAGATCGCACTGGCGAAGCAGCGCAAGATATTCATCAAATTCCAGCTTATCGCGCAGGATGTTCACATTCTCCGGGCTAAACAATCCCAGAGCCTGCTGGCGAACGTCGTTGATGTAAGCATCATTATTGGCCGGATAGCCCATCGGCACAACGACATTTACCGTGTCGCCAAACTGCTGATGTACCGCCTTCAGCGCAACAATATGCTCATTGCTGCGATCACCAGAGTTACCCACCAGGATCGTCAGCTTACCCTCACGCGGCGTATCGTTTGCCATGTTATTCAGCGCCGGGTTCATGCGTGTCGGGAAATAGAGCAGCTCACCGCGAACGTTGGGGTGCTGTTTCGCGAAGTAATTGAGATCGCCACGGGTGGCGAAAACACAGCCAACCCGCCCCTGCGCCATACGCCGTAGCGGGTAGAAGAGCCGGAACTTCCAGCCGCGGGAGACTTCATAGAGATCGGCTCCCCAGATATGCCAGCTGCACTGGGAAGGTTTAATCCCGCCGCTCAGGAGAGCCAGCCACAGACCGGTATTAAATTGTCCATGGAAGAAGAAGCGCTGCTCACGATCCGCTTTCGCTTTCGCGACAACTGCCTTCGCCAGGGCGGCTTTATCCGGCCAGAAGGTAAGCGTCAGCGCCGGACACATCTCGCTCAGCCCCCTGTCCTGGCCTGCAACCATAAACTCGCGTGCATCGGGATTGTCCGGGGCCAGCTCATCGTTGAAGAACCGCAAAACGGTCTGGTTATGGTGTGGGATATCCGATCCCAGTATGTGAATCAGTGCAGTCATGCGCGTTTACGCCAAAGTAAAAATACGCCGCAACAGGCAGCGAAATAAACGATATAGGTTGCCATATAGGCCTGAGCCGCCCCCAGTGCACCGTGTGCCGGGATCAGCCAGTGTGAGAACGCCGTCAGGAGCGTAAACTGGCTTATCTCTGCCAGGATATACAAACGCAGCGAGGCTTTCGCAATCACCAGATATCCGAATACGTAAGCGCCTACTTTCAGTACATCCCCCACCAGCTGCCAGGCAAACAGATCGCGCATGGCGATGAATTTCGCCGAAAAGAGCAGCCAGATGGCGACATCGCGCAATAACCACACGGTAAAACTGGCCGCCGCCACGGTGGGAAGTACAAAACGCAGCGAGCGGGTAATCTCGCGGGTAATATCCTGTCGGGAGCTCAGACGCGATAAGGTTGGCAGCAACCAGACGCTAAAGGAAGCCGTTATAAATTGGAGGTAGGCGTCAGAAATGCTGCTTACGCCCTGCCAAATTCCCACTTCATCCCAGCTGTAATGCGCCGCCAGCAGGTTTCGCATCATCACGTAAGCCACCGGCAGCGTAACAGAGGTAATGAGCGCCATCAGGGTAAATTTACCCAGTTGACCCGCCAGCACCTTGTCCCATTGCGGTTTCAGGTAGCTTAAGGGGATAACGCCACGACGCATCAGCATAAACGCCGCCGGAACGACCACTAACGCAGGTACCAGCGCCAGACCCAGCAGCGCGCCTTCATACCCGCCCAGGCGGTAGCAGAAGTAATAGGCGATAACACCTATAACGCTGCCCAGGATCAACGCAAGCGCGTTCCCGGCAGCATCACGAAACCCTTTCATCAGCGCCAGTAGCAGGTTAGCCCACGCGATCCCCATCTGAACCAGAGCGACCAGACGCACCAGCCCTTCATAATGCGTGTGTCCAAACAGCCCCTGGCTAATGGGGGCCGCCGCCAGCAGAAACACCGCGGCCAGCAGAGTAGAGAAACCTAACACCATCGCCGACGATGTGCCGACGACTTTGCGCAGCTGCGCTGCGTCATCCTGATGCTGTGCAACGTATTTCGTAACGCCGTTGAAGATCCCGGCGCCGGCCAATACCCCAAGGACGGTGACAAGCTGGCGGAAATTGCCCGCCAGTCCCACCCCAGAAGGGCCGAATGAGACGGCCAGCAGCTTGACGACCAGCAGCCCGGCGCCAATTTTGACAAGCGTGGACGCGGCGGTCCACACCGATGCTTTTGCCAAAGACATATCAGCCGAAATAGCTCAGAAGGGTATTAATCACCGTACGCTGGTTAACCGGCGCGAGGTTGTAGAACAGTGGCAAGCGAAGCAAACGCTCACTTTCTTTCGTGGTATAGAGGTCTTCACCCGCGAATGTCCCGAACGCTTCACCGGCCGGGCTGGAGTGCAGCGGAATGTAGTGGAACACCGCCATAATCTCAGCCTCTTTCAGCCAGGCAATCAGCTTGCTGCGATCGTCGTTATCGCGCAGTTTGATATAGAACATATGGGCATTATGGACGCAGTCTGCCGGAATGGTCGGCAGCGCAATACGCCCGGCTTTTGCCAGCGGTGCCAGCGCGTCGTAATAGGTCTGCCACAGGGACAAACGCTGCAGGTTAATGCGCTCTGCCGCCTCCAGCTGTGCCCACAGATACGCCGCCTGCAGATCCGCCATCAGATAGCTTGAGCCAATATCGCGCCAGGTATACTTATCAACCTGGCCACGGAAGAATTGGCTGCGGTTGGTGCCTTTTTCGCGGATCACTTCCGCACGCTCAACCAGCGCGCGGTCGTTAATCAGCGTCGCGCCGCCTTCACCACCTGCGGTATAGTTTTTGGTTTCGTGGAAGCTAAAGCAGCCGATATGGCCGATGGTGCCGAGCGCGCGTCCTTTGTAGGTGGACATCACGCCCTGAGCGGCATCTTCCACCACAAACAGGTTATGCTTTTTCGCGATCGTCATAATGGTGTCCATTTCACAGGCCACGCCCGCGTAATGGACCGGAACAATCGCCCGCGTTTTATCAGTGATCGCCGCTTCAATCAGCGTTTCATCGATATTCATGGTGTCCGGACGAATATCCACAAAGACGATTTTCGCCCCGCGTAACACAAACGCGTTCGCCGTGGAGACGAAGGTGTAGCTCGGCATAATCACTTCATCACCGGGCTGAATATCAAGCAACAGCGCAGCCATTTCCAGCGACGCCGTACAGGAAGGGGTCAGCAGCACTTTAGCGCTGTGAAAACGCTGTTCCATCCACTGCTGGCAGCGACGGGTAAACCCACCATCACCGCAGAGTTTGCCGCTGCCCATAGCAGACTGCATATAGTCGAGTTCGGTTCCCACGACGGGTGGTGCGTTAAATGGAATCATCTTGTCACCTGTATAACCAGTAGGCGGTGGCGTCGATGTTGGCACCACTCGCAATATAACGTTTAAGCGCAGCGGTGTTGCCCATCTGGGTTGCCACCCGCAGCGTCGAGACCTGTTGCTGCTGCGCCCAGTGTAGCGCCGCCTGCATGAGTTTCTCGCCCACACCCCGGCCAGCTAATAAGCCGATACGCGCCTCGCGCTCGTTGAGCTTGCGAAGCGAAACAAAACCCTGGATCTGGCCGTCCGCCGCGCGGAACACCAGACAAACATGATCGAACGTCCCTTTTACCGCATTCTCAATCCACTGGGCATAGAAACGTCCGCTGTCCTCAGGTGCATACCAGGGCGCACGAAAGCGGCTGCGGGCAAACGCCTGCGCCGCCATTTCGCGCAGCACCGGGATATCCTGCTCAGCGGCAACCTCCGCGCCTGGCGCCTCATGCCGGGTTAGCGTAATGGCAAGATCGACTTCGCCTTCCACCAGCTGAAAACCGTGTTGCTGAAGCGCATCAAGCAGGTCGGCGCGGTCCGCCGGGATCTTCGCCTGTACCCGCTGCCAGACGCGAAAGTCGGCGTCAGTCAGTGCCGGTGCAGTTTCGCGCAAACGCAGAATGGCTGAAGGCAGACCAAAAAAATGGCTCTCCCACTCTAGGGACTCAAGCGTCCCGTTCAGGTTGCTCAACGCCAGACACCTTTGGTATCAACAATGTAACGCTGCTGTACGGCATCAGCGGGGGTCGCTTTAAACTCTTTATGATCCACCAGCAGCACCAGTACGTCCGCCGTGGCCAGCGCGTCATCCAGCGCGGTAAGCGTGCAGTGCCCCGCCAGTTTTGCCGGCAGTTCATGAATATTCGGCTCGACTACCAGCGTTTCGCCCGTGTGCCATTGGGCAATCATCTCAGCAATTTCCATCGCCGGGCTTTCGCGCAGATCGTCGATGTTAGGTTTGAATGCCAGGCCAAAGCAGGCAATTTTCAGTTCACTGGCCCGTTTGCCACTCTCAGCCAGACAATCTGCCACCGTGGTTTTAACCTGGTTGAGAACCCAGTGTGGCTTGCTGTCGTTAACTTCACGCGCGGTGCGGATCAGGCGTGCCTGATCGGGGTTTTGCGCCACGATAAACCATGGATCGACGGCGATACAGTGACCGCCCACGCCCGGGCCTGGCTGCAGAATATTAACGCGCGGATGACGATTCGCCAGGCTGATTAATTCCCAGACGTTAATCCCCTGATCGGCACAAATGAGCGAAAGTTCGTTGGCAAAAGCGATGTTCACATCGCGAAAGCTGTTTTCCGTCAGTTTGCACATTTCTGCGGTACGGGAGTTCGTCACCACGCATTCGCCTTCGAGGAAAATCTTGTACAGCGCGCTGGCACGAGCGGAACAAACAGGCGTCATCCCGCCAATCACGCGGTCATTTTTAATCAGTTCGACCATCACCTGCCCCGGCAGCACGCGCTCCGGACAGTAGGCGATATTGATATCGGCCTGCTCTCCCGCCTGCTGCGGGAAGCTTAAATCCGGCCGGGCTTCTGCCAGCCACTGTGCCATCTGCTCGGTTGCGCCAACCGGAGAAGTGGACTCCAGGATCACCAGCGCCCCTTTCTTGAGCACAGGTGCAATAGATTTCGCAGCGGCCTCTACGTAGACCATGTCGGGTTCATGGTCGCCTTTGAATGGCGTCGGCACAGCAATGAGATAAGCATCGGCTTCAACCGGCGTGGTACTGGCGCGCAGGAATCCCCCATCAACGGCCTCTTTGACCACGCGGTCGAGATCGGGCTCCACAATATGGATTTCGCCACGGTTAATGGTTTCCACCGCGCGCGCATTGATATCCACGCCTACAACCTGTTTTTGACGAGAGGCAAATGCTGCCGCAGTAGGCAAGCCAATATAGCCAAGACCAATGACAGAGATGGTAGTAAAACTCATAGCGATACCCGATTGTGTTTAAGTGCATGCAAAATACGGCCACAAGCCAGCCCATCACCGTACGGGTTATGGGCCCGGCTCATCGCCTGATACGCTTCTTCGTCGTGCAGCAGGTGTGTCACTTCATCGACGATACGCTGCTTATCCGTGCCGACCAGACGCACCGTGCCCGCTTTTACCGCCTCCGGGCGCTCGGTGGTTTCACGCATTACCAGCACCGGCTTGCCGAGTGAAGGTGCTTCTTCCTGAATACCGCCTGAATCAGTGAGGATCAGCCAGGCATGATTCATAAGCCAGACAAACGGCATGTAGTCCTGCGGCTCAATCAGAAGGACATTTTCAACATGCCCCAGAATGCGGTTGACCGGTTCGCTGACGTTAGGGTTGAGATGCACCGGATAGACAATCTGCACATCTTCGTTTTGCGCGGCGATTTCAGCCAGCGCATGACAGATTTGCTCGAAACCCCGGCCAAAGCTTTCACGACGGTGGCCGGTGACCAGAATGGTTTTTTTGCCGTTGTTCAGGAACGGGTAGCGCGCAGCGAGTTCTGCCTGAAGTTCGTTGTTAGCCAGCACACGGTCACGCACCCAAATCAGGGCATCAATAACCGTATTGCCGGTCACAAAGATTTTATTGTCGGCGATATTTTCACACAGCAAGTTCTGGCGCGAATTTTCGGTGGGTGCAAAGTGGTACATCGCCAGATGTCCGGTAAGCGTGCGGTTGGCTTCTTCCGGCCACGGCGAGTAAAGATTGCCGGTGCGCAGGCCCGCTTCAACGTGGCCGACAGGAATACGTTGATAAAACGCAGCCATGCTGGCCGCCACAGTAGTGGTGGTGTCGCCATGCACCAGCACAACATCAGGCTTAAAGGATTCCAGAATGGGCTTAAGCTCTTGCAAGATACGGCAGGTAATCTCCGTTAATCCCTGCCCCGGCTTCATAATATTCAGATCGTAGTCCGGGACGATGGAAAAGAGCGTTAAAACCTGATCGAGCATCTCCCGGTGTTGCGCCGTAACGCACACTTTCGCTTCAATATCAGGATCGCTGGCCAGCGCATGCACCAGAGGCGCCATCTTGATGGCCTCCGGCCTGGTACCAAATACGGTAAGTACTTTCACATCGATTCTCTTCGATTAGGCGATGAAGGCCGTGGCCTTCATCGTCAATGGCGTTCTTAATTTGTGCGACGACGTGTTAACGCCACGCCAGCGCCCGTCAGTGCGCCTACAATCCCCCACATGATCATCAGGAATGCACGACGTGGGCTATCGCGTTTTACAGGTTCTTCAGGCGTTCGCAAATAACGATAGGTCTGAAAACGCGGGTCCAGCGTTGGACCTACATTCAGGGTGTTAAGCATGGCGCGGTTTTGATCGTAGTCGAGGTCAAAATCAGGGCCAACGGCCTGCAGGTTTTCCAGACGAGCCTGCAGCATTGGACGACCAAGCAGGAACATTTCAGAATCAGGCAGTTCATCCGCCGGAACGTCCGTTTCGCTGCGAGAAATATTGTGCTGTTCCGCAATTTTGAGTGCCTGTTCAATGTTATGAACACGGCGGGAGAATATGGCTTTAGCCACCTCTTCCTGACGTTTTACCTGCGCTTTCATCTGGATGGTACGGGCCGCCCAGGCGCCTTTCAGTTCTTCATTAAGATGACTTGCGGCGCGCTGGCTGGCAAAAGCGACATACTGGCGCAACAGGTTATTGGCATCCGGCGCCGTCTCTGCAATCAGTTTGACGCTGTCATTAACATTACGCAGCGCATCGCCCGGCATAAACTGAATGTTGTTAATCAGGTCATCCAGCAGCGCGGCATCGGCTTTGCTGTTGCCCACCATGCGTTGCTTGTAATAATCCGTCTGGCTCCAGAAATCACGACGCGTGTCCCAGGAGGCCAGCTGCATGACAAACTCTTTATACGCCTCATCCATGACGGAAGCCTGATCGGGCGTCGCCAGATTTGCCTTGATATCCAGGTTGCGCAGGAACTGCTGCTGGGAATAGTATCCCCCCAACATGTTAACAGTGGGTTTGTCAGTTATCGCCGTTGCACTCCATTCCTGTTTTGCAAAAAAGGTATACGCGAGTGCAACTAATGCGAAGCCCAGTGCAATGCCTGCAATCCACAGTTTTCCGGCCCATAAAGTGCGAAACAAGCCACGTATATCCAGCTCATTCTCGGTCATCTCTGATTTTGCTCCCACCAACGGTTGAGTCATCACAATCCCAGTTTATTTAGTTAAAGTTGGATTATTACCACTATTTCGACGCATCCTGCGTTTTACACGCTTAATGAAACGAGCGACTTTCCATGCGCGTTTAATGCAATAGCCATACAGAGAAAACGCTAGCAAGAACAGTACCAACATAACCCACTCAGGTACAAACTGTGCGTATTCAGCTGCCACACCAATTCCCGCCAGAATAGCAGCAGCCAGTGTAATAAGCACAAATGCCTGACGGGAAGTGAACCCGGCTCGCATGATTAAATGATGAATATGCTGGCGGTCAGCGGAGAACGGACTCATCCCTTTACGCAATCGGCGATACATAATCGCAACCATATCCATCAATGGGATGGCAATGATCCATAACGCGGTTACCGGGCTAATGGGATGGACTTTACCTTGTGTGGTTTCCAGCAAGATCCAGATGATTGTAAAGCCGATCAGAGTGCTACCGGCATCACCCATAAACACTTTATATCGGCGGCCTAACGCTCCCAGATTTAATAAGATATAAGGAAGGATGGCCGCGATCATGGCAAAACACCACATGGCCAGGCTGTATTGACCGTCAAACCATAAAATGAAACCGATAGCAGCAAATGAGACGCAGGACAATCCACCGAGCAAGCCATCTATGCCGTCCACCATGTTGAATGCGTTTATTGCAACCCATACAGCAAATAGTGTCAGGAAATAGCCAAACGGGCCCAGTAACATCTCCCACGACCCAAAAATATAGCCGAGGCTGCTTAGATGAAGCTTTGCGAACACCATCATAGCAATGCCGACCGCGGCCTGAACGATAGCGCGAATTTTGACACTGATGTCGTAACGATCGTCGAGCGCCCCAACCAAAACCAACACCGTCGCACACATCAGGTACAACTTAACATGCGGAACATAGTAGTCAGCAATGGTGAAGGTGAAGCAAAGGCCAGCAAAAACAGAGATTCCCCCTACAAGAGGGATCATCCCCTGATGGCGCTTCCGGAAGTTGGGTTTATCCACTAACCCCAGATATTTCGCCACCTTACGTGCAAAAAACAGAAAGCAGGTGGTGAATAAAAAAATACTGGTTAGTTCAGTAAACGTATCAAGTAGGTCCACAATGGATGTTCTCAACAAATGTTAGTCGCGGAAGTATAACCATGAAGGCGCAAAGCCTGAAGGCATAAAGCAAACCTCTAACAACCCCATTTGTTTATTATTCAGACAATTAATGTTTTTACTGTGCCAATAGTCTTAATTGTCGCACCGACCGGTCAAAATTGGGAGTGTGTGGTAATAGCGTATAGTCCATAAAAGAAAAACGCCACGTAAAAACGTGGCGTTCACTGGCTTTATTTGCGTTACGAGCGCTTCATCATGTCGAAGAAATCGTCGTTGGTTTTGGTCATCGCCAGTTTGTTAATGAGGAATTCCATGGCGTCGATTTCACCCATTGGGTGGATAATTTTGCGCAGGATCCACATTTTCTGCAGCTCTTCCTGAGTGGTGAGCAGCTCTTCCTTACGGGTACCGGAACGGTTGTAGTCGATAGCCGGGAAGACACGTTTTTCTGCAATCTTACGAGAGAGGTGCAGTTCCATGTTACCTGTCCCTTTAAACTCTTCGTAGATCACTTCGTCCATTTTGGAGCCGGTATCGATAAGAGCCGTCGCGATGATGGTCAGGCTACCGCCCTCTTCCACATTACGTGCAGCACCGAAGAAGCGCTTCGGACGATGCAGGGCGTTGGCATCTACACCACCGGTCAGTACTTTACCGGAAGCCGGAACCACGGTGTTGTAGGCACGCGCCAGACGGGTGATGGAGTCGAGCAGAATGATAACGTCTTTCTTGTGCTCAACCAGGCGTTTCGCCTTCTCAATAACCATTTCCGCAACCTGAACGTGACGGGATGCTGGCTCGTCAAAGGTCGACGCCACAACTTCACCTTTCACCAGACGCTGCATCTCGGTCACTTCTTCCGGACGTTCGTCAATCAGCAGTACCATCAGCACGCAGTCAGGGTGGTTGTAGGCAATGCTCTGCGCGATGTTCTGCAGCAGCATGGTTTTACCCGCTTTTGGCGGTGCCACAATCAGACCACGTTGACCACGACCAATTGGCGAAGCCAGATCCAGCACGCGCGCGGTTAAGTCTTCGGTAGAACCGTTACCACGCTCCATACGCAGACGAGAGTTCGCATGCAGCGGCGTTAAGTTCTCGAAGAGGATCTTGTTACGCGAGTTTTCCGGTTTGTCGTAGTTAACTTCGTTAACTTTCAACAGCGCAAAGTAGCGTTCACCCTCTTTTGGAGGACGAATCTTACCTGAAATGGTGTCACCAGTGCGGAGGTTGAAACGGCGGATTTGGCTGGGGGATACGTAGATGTCGTCAGGGCCGGCGAGGTAGGAACTGTCTGCAGAGCGGAGGAAACCAAATCCGTCTTGCAATATCTCCAGCACACCGTCGCCAAAGATATCTTCGCCACTCTTAGCGTGCTGCTTCAGGATGGCGAAAATGATGTCCTGCTTGCGCATACGAGCCTGGTTTTCCAGTCCCATATTTTCGCCGAGAGTGATCAGCTCAGAAACCGGCGTATTCTTTAATTCGGTAAGATTCATAATGGTGTGGGTTCTTAAACTCGGGGTGATTCTCGAACTTAATGTTGTGAATGGTATGGCAGGGTCATCCATGCCTGTTTAGCGGCCATCAACTCATGTCTGTTCGCTGTCTGGTCACAGGGAAAGAACGCAGATCTGAAACGACAAGACGGATTGAGTGACAAGCCCGGAATTTAGCCACTTCACGCACTGTTTAAGTTAACAACGGGAAGTTTCGGGTAAAACAAGATTCAAACAACAAGATATGTTTAAAACGAAGTCATAGCTAACTTAGCACGACTTAAGCCGGGCGTCCAGAGTTGCACATCATTTTGGCCTCTGGACGCGCAGCGGAGAAACCTTACGCCAGGTTAGCGTCGAGGAACTCTTTCAGTTGACCTTTGGACAGTGCGCCCACTTTGGTCGCCGCCACTTCGCCGTTTTTAAACAACAGCAGGGTCGGGATGCCACGGATGCCGTATTTTGGCGCGGTACCCGGGTTCTGGTCGATGTTCAGCTTGGCAACGGTCAGTTTGCCCTGATATTCGTCAGCGATCTCATCCAGAATCGGGGCGATCATTTTGCAAGGACCACACCATTCAGCCCAGAAATCGACGAGGGTCAGCCCGTCAGCCTTAAGTACGTCCGTGTCAAAACTGTCGTCAGTCAGGTGAATAATTTTATCGCTCATATATAACTCCACAGGAATAAGCCTGGTGCGTTGGTTTCGCCTTCATCAACGACGTGTTGATGTCGCATTAACCAACTAAAGGTTGACTTTATTTCACCGGATACGCTTTCGTAAAGCAATAGTAAGCTGATATTCTACCACACTATGAGCAAAACACATTTAACAGAACAGAAGTTTTCCGACTTCGCCCTGCACCCAAAAGTGATTGAAGCCCTTGAAAATAAAGGCTTTCATAACTGCACGCCCATTCAGGCTCTCGCCCTGCCGCTGACGCTGGCCGGTCGTGACGTAGCAGGGCAGGCGCAAACCGGTACTGGCAAAACGATGGCGTTTTTAACGTCAACGTTTCATTATTTACTTTCTCATCCAGCGATTGCAGACCGCAAAGTTAACCAGCCGCGCGCGCTTATCATGGCTCCGACGCGAGAACTGGCGGTACAGATCCACGCAGACGCTGAACCTCTGACGCAGGCGACCGGCCTGAAGATTGGCCTGGCTTACGGCGGCGATGGCTACGATAAGCAGCTGAAAGTACTGGAAAGCGGCGTGGATATCCTGATCGGTACCACTGGCCGTCTTATCGATTATGCAAAACAGAATCACATTAACCTCGGCGCAATCCAGGTTGTGGTGCTGGATGAAGCCGACCGTATGTACGATCTGGGCTTCATCAAAGACATCCGCTGGCTGTTCCGTCGCATGCCTCCGGCGAACCAGCGTCTGAACATGCTGTTCTCCGCTACCCTTTCTTATCGCGTACGCGAGCTGGCGTTCGAGCAGATGAACAACGCCGAATATGTGGAAGTGGAGCCGGAGCAGAAAACAGGTCACCGCATTAAAGAAGAGCTCTTCTATCCTTCCAATGAAGAGAAAATGCGCCTGCTGCAAACGCTGATCGAAGAAGAGTGGCCAGATCGCGCCATTATCTTCGCGAACACCAAACACCGCTGTGAAGATATCTGGGGCCATCTGGCTGCGGATGGTCACCGTGTGGGTCTGCTGACCGGCGATGTGGCACAGAAAAAACGCCTGCGTATTCTCGACGAATTTACCCGTGGCGATCTCGATATTCTGGTCGCAACCGACGTGGCCGCGCGTGGTCTGCACATTCCCGCCGTCACGCACGTCTTCAACTATGACCTGCCGGATGACTGCGAAGACTACGTACACCGCATTGGTCGTACCGGTCGTGCAGGCGCAAGCGGTCACTCCATTAGCCTTGCGTGTGAAGAATATGCGCTGAATCTCCCGGCGATTGAGGCCTACATTGGTCACTCTATTCCACAGAGTAAATACAATCCGGATGCGCTGTTAAGCGAACTGCCGCCGCCTAAGCGCCTTACCCGCGCCCGCTCCGGCAATGGCCCGCGTCGTTCTGGCGCACCGCGTAATCGTCGTCGTTCAGGTTAAGAAAATATGCTCAGCTCCACCTCGCTTTATGCGGCAATTGATCTCGGTTCGAATAGTTTTCATATGCTGGTTGTGCGCGAGGTGGCGGGAAGCATACAAACGCTGACGCGCATTAAGCGCAAGGTCCGCCTCGCGGCGGGCCTGAGCAGCGATAATTATCTCTCCCCCGAAGCCATGGAACGTGGCTGGCAGTGTCTGCGTCTCTTTGCCGAACGCCTGCAGGATATTCCCCATTCGCAAATTACCGTTGTCGCCACCGCGACGCTGCGCCTGGCAGTCAATGCCGTGGATTTTATTGCCAAAGCGCAGGAAATTCTCGGGTGCCCGGTTCAGGTTATCAGCGGTGAAGAAGAAGCACGTCTGATCTATCAGGGTGTTGCGCACACGACGGGCGGCGACGATCGCCGTCTGGTCGTCGATATCGGGGGTGCCAGCACCGAGCTCGTCACCGGCACGGGCGCGCAGGCGACCTCGCTGTTCAGCCTGTCGATGGGCTGTGTGACCTGGCTTGAGCGCTACTTTGCCGATCGAAATCTCGGTAAAGAGAACTTCGACGAAGCGGAAAATGCCGCCCGCGAGGTGTTACGTCCGGTAATGGACGAACTGCGCTATCACGGCTGGAAAGTTTGCGTGGGTGCGTCAGGTACCGTGCAGGCGTTGCAGGAAATCATGATGGCCCAGGGGATGGACGAGCGGATCACGCTTACCAAGCTCCAGCAGTTAAAACAGCGCGCGATTCAATGTGGTCGCCTGGAAGAGCTGGAAATAGAAGGCCTGACGCTGGAACGCGCGCTGGTCTTCCCGAGCGGCCTGGCCATTTTGATCGCCATTTTTACCGAGCTGAACATCCAGTGTATGACGCTGGCCGGTGGTGCGCTGCGTGAAGGGCTGGTCTACGGAATGCTGCATCTTTCGGTTGATCAGGACATCCGCACCCGAACCCTGCGTAACGTACAGCGTCGCTTTATTGTCGATACCGATCAAGCGCAACGGGTAGGTCAGCTGGCATCACTGTTTGCCGATCAGGTAAAAAATAGCTGGGATATTGACCCGTTGAGCCGCGATCTGCTGCTAAGTGCCTGCGCGCTGCATGAAATTGGGCTGAGCGTCGAGTATAAGCAGGCGCCGCTGCACGCAGCCTGGCTGGTGCGTAATCTCGATCTGCCGGGCTACACGCCGGCACAAAAGAAGCTGCTGGCAACGTTACTGTTGAACCAGACCAACGCCGTTGACCTCTCCTCGTTACATCAGCAAAACGCTGTGCCGCCACGCGTGGCCGAGCATCTGTGCCGCCTGCTGCGTCTGGCAATTCTGTTTGCCAGCCGACGTCGCGATGATTTGCTGCCCAATATTCATCTGGTGGCGGATGACGAAAGGCTGTCTCTGACGCTGCCGGAAAACTGGATTGATAATCACCCGCTTGGGGCAGAGATGATTGAGCAAGAGTGCCAGTGGCAGAGCTATGTCCACTGGGCGCTTGAAGTGAAGTAACACGCTGTGCATTGCCGGGCGGCGGCTTCGCCTGACCCGGCCTGCAAGTTTTTATCCCTTCTCTTTGGCTTTTGCCAGCATGGCGCGAATGTTCGCGACGTTAGCCTGACCTTTGTGCATCCGTTCTTCAGCGGTAATCACCTTGCGCTCCTGCTCCCAGATCAGGTCATCCTGCGGCAACTCCAGCAGGAAACGGCTCGGCTCAGGGCGAACCAGTTCCCCATACTGACGGCGCTCTTTACACAGCGTAAATGTTAATTCTTTCTGCGCGCGGGTAATGCCCACGTAGGCCAGACGACGCTCTTCATCGACGTTATCTTCATCAATGCTGCTCTGGTGCGGCAGTAAGCCCTCTTCCATGCCGACCAGGTAGACATACGGAAACTCCAGCCCTTTAGACGCATGCAGCGTCATCAGTTGAACCTGATCGGCTTCCTCTTCGCTCTCTCCGCGCTCCATCATGTCGCGTAGCGTAAAGCGGGTAACGACCTGGGTCAGGGTCATCGGCTCGTCGATTTCTGAGCCTTCCAGCATTTCCGTCATCCAGCTGAATAGCTGGTTAACGTTTTTCATCCGCATCTCTGCCGCCTTCGGGCTGGCAGAGGTTTCATACAGCCAGGACTCGTAGTCGATGCCGTGGATCAGATCGCGAACGGCAGCAACCGGTTCGCGCTCCGCCAGACGCTGGACTTCGCCAAGCCAGTGGGTAAAGCGGGTTAAGGAATCATAACCGCGCCCGGTTAACGTCTGGCTCAGCCCCATATCGAAGCTGGCGGTAAACAGGCTTTTGTTGCGCGTCATCGCCCATTCACCGAGCTTTTGCAGCGTCGCCGGGCCGATTTCACGTTTCGGCGTGTTCACGATACGCAGAAAGGCGCTGTCGTCATCCGGGTTGGTGAGTACACGCAGATAGGCCAGCAGATCTTTGATTTCAGGGCGCGAGAAGAAGGAGGTTCCGCCGGAAATTTTGTACGGGATGCGGTTCTGCATCAGCATCTTTTCAAAGACGCGCGACTGGTGGTTGCCGCGATACAGGATCGCGTAATCTTTATATTCCGTTTTATTGACGAAGTGGTGCGCAATCAGCTCGCCCGTCACGCGCTCCGCTTCATGCTCTTCATTATTGGCACTGAGCACTTTGAGCTCCGTGCCATAGCCAAGTTCCGAGAAAAGGCGTTTTTCGAAGACGTGCGGGTTATTGGCAATCAGGATATTTGCCGCTTTCAGGATGCGCCCGGATGAGCGGTAGTTCTGTTCCAGCTTGATCACCTGCAGCGCCGGAAAATCTTTGCTCAGCAGCACCAGGTTTTGTGGGCGCGCGCCGCGCCAGGAGTAGATTGACTGGTCGTCATCGCCTACCACGGTGAAACGCGCGCGCTGTCCCACCAGCAGCTTCACCAGCTCATACTGGCTGGTGTTGGTGTCCTGGTATTCATCCACCAGCAGATAGCGGATTTTGTTCTGCCAGCGTTCACGCACCTCTTCATTACGCTGCAACAGCAGCGTGGGCAGCAGGATCAGATCGTCAAAATCCAGCACGTTACACGCTTTCATATGTGCATCGTACAGACCGTAGCAGTGAGCGAAGATCCGATCCCGCTCACCTTTGGCGCTTGCCGCCGCCTGAGCGGGGGTCATCAGATCGTTTTTCCAGTTGGAGATCGTCGAGATCAGCTGCTGCAACAGCACTTTGTCATCTTCGATCAGCCCCTCGGTAAGCTCTTTAAGCAATGCCACCTGATCGGTGTCGTCGAAGAGCGAGAAGTTGGACTTCATCCCCAGCGCCGCGTATTCGCGTTTGATGATATCCAGCCCCAGCGTGTGGAACGTGGAGATCATCAGGCCTCGCGCCTCTTTACGCCCCAGCGTCTGGCCGACACGCTCTTTCATTTCGCGCGCCGCTTTGTTGGTAAAGGTCACCGCAGCGATATGCCGGGCCTGATAGCCGCAGCCACGGATCAGATGGGCGATTTTGTTCGTGATCACACGCGTTTTGCCGGAGCCAGCCCCCGCCAGCACCAGACACGGTCCGGTGACAAATTCGACAGCTTGTTGTTGTCCGGGGTTTAAACGCATAAATGATCACTCAATGAAAGTCAGGAGGGGAGAATAACAGCGTGGTAGTATAGCGAGCCTAATCCATACCACTCAAGGCACGATCATGGCAAAAACAGCAGCAGCACTGCATATCCTTGTTAAAGAAGAGAAACTGGCTCTGGATCTTCTGGAGCAGATCAAAAACGGCGCCGACTTCGGCAAGCTGGCGAAGAAGCACTCCATTTGCCCATCAGGCAAACGCGGCGGTGACTTAGGTGAATTCCGTCAGGGTCAGATGGTTCCGGCGTTCGACAAAGTGGTCTTCTCCTGCCCGGTACTGGAGCCGACTGGCCCACTGCATACGCAGTTCGGCTATCACGTGATCAAGGTCCTCTATCGCAAATAAAAAGCCGGGTAGCGGCTGCGCCTTACCCGGCCTACGTCTTAGCGTTTTGTAGGTCGGGTAAGCAAAGCGCCACCCGACAAGGTTGTTAACCCGCTACCGCGATACGTTTCATATCGGTCATGTAGCCACGCAGTTTGTGACCTACTTTCTCGATCTGGTGGCTGCGAATCGCTTCGTTCACATCACGCAGTTGCGCGTTGTCTACCGCACCTTCCGCAATGGCTTTGCCCAGATCGCCCGGCTGCAGGGTGGTCATGAACTCTTTCAGCAGCGGTACGCATGCATAAGAGAACAGGTAGTTGCCGTACTCAGCGGTATCGGAGATAACCACGTTCATTTCGTACAGACGCTTACGGGCGATGGTGTTCGCGATCAGCGGCAGCTCGTGCAGAGATTCGTAGTACGCAGACTCTTCGATGATGCCGGAATCCACCATGGTTTCGAACGCCAGCTCAACACCTGCTTTTACCATCGCGATCATCAGTACGCCTTTGTCGAAGTACTCTTGCTCGCCGATTTTACCTTCATACTGTGGCGCAGTTTCGAACGCGGTCTTACCGGTCTCTTCACGCCAGGTCAGCAGTTTCTTATCATCATTCGCCCAGTCAGCCATCATGCCGGAAGAGAACTCGCCGGAGATGATGTCGTCCATATGTTTCTGGAACAACGGCGCCATAATGGTTTTCAGTTGTTCGGACAGCGCGAAAGCACGCAGTTTCGCCGGGTTGGACAGACGATCCATCATCAGCGTGATACCGCCCTGCTTCAGCGCTTCGGTGATGGTTTCCCAGCCGAACTGAATCAGTTTTTCTGCGTATGCCGGGTCGGTACCCTCTTCCACCAGCTTATCGAAGCACAGCAGTGAACCGGCCTGCAGCATGCCGCACAGAATGGTCTGCTCGCCCATCAGGTCAGATTTCACTTCAGCCACGAAGGAAGATTCCAGAACGCCCGCACGGTGGCCACCGGTAGCCGCTGCCCATGCTTTAGCGATCGCCATCCCTTCGCCTTTCGGATCGTTTTCCGGGTGAACCGCGATCAGCGTCGGCACGCCGAAGCCACGCTTGTACTCTTCACGGACTTCTGTACCCGGACACTTCGGAGCCACCATCACTACGGTGATGTCTTTACGGATCTGCTCGCCCACTTCAACGATGTTGAAGCCATGAGAGTAACCCAGCGCCGCGCCGTCTTTCATCAGCGGCTGAACGGAGCGCACAACATCAGAGTGCTGTTTGTCTGGCGTCAGGTTAACAACCAGATCCGCCTGCGGGATCAGCTCTTCGTAGGTACCCACTTTGAAGCCGTTTTCGGTCGCTTTACGCCAGGAAGCGCGTTTTTCAGCAATTGCTTCTTTGCGCAGGGCGTAAGAGATATCCAGCCCGGAGTCACGCATGTTCAGGCCCTGGTTCAGACCCTGCGCGCCACAACCGACGATGACCACTTTTTTACCCTGAAGGTAGCTCGCGCCATCAGCAAATTCATCGCGCGCCATGAAGCGGCATTTGCCCAGCTGCGCCAGCTGCTGGCGCAAGTTCAGTGTATTAAAGTAGTTAGCCATGGGTGATACCTCGTGATGTTGTGTGTCTTATTGTTCGGTTCGCGTTTCAGCGAGAATGTACCCACATTACAACAGGAAATTTATTGCGGAAATTGATATATTCACAACGTCACGTTGCAATATCTGCAATGTAAAAAGGGGGAGTGGAATCCGTGGATTTACGCGATCTGAAAATGTTCCTGCATCTGGCGGAAAGCCGCCATTTTGGCCGTAGCGCCCGGGCCATGCACGTCAGCCCGTCCACGCTTTCGCGCCAGATCCAGCGCCTTGAAGAGGACCTCGGCCAGCCGCTGTTTGTGCGGGATAATCGCACCGTTACCCTCACGGAAGCGGGCGAAGAGCTGCGGGTCTTTGCTCAGCAGACGTTGCTGCAGTATCAGCAGCTACGACACGCCATCGATCAGAAAGGGCCGTCTTTATCCGGCGAGCTACACATTTTCTGTTCCGTAACGGCCGCCTATAGCCATCTTCCTCCTATCCTTGACCGCTTCCGCGCGGAGCATCCCTCGGTTGAAATTAAGCTCACCACCGGCGATGCCGCCGATGCCATGGAAAAAGTCGTCACAGGCGAAGCCGATCTGGCCATTGCCGGGAAGCCCGAAACCCTGCCGGGCGCGGTGGCGTTCTCTATGCTGGAGAATCTGGCGGTGGTGCTGATCGCCCCGGCGCTACCCTGCCCGGTGCGTAATCAGGTGTCGGTGGAAAAGCCGGACTGGTCATCGGTGCCGTTTATCATGGCCGATCAGGGTCCGGTGCGACGCCGTATCGAACTCTGGTTCCGTCGTCAGAAAATCAGTAATCCGTCGATTTACGCGACGGTGGGTGGACACGAGGCGATGGTCTCGATGGTGGCGCTTGGCTGCGGCGTGGCGCTGCTGCCGGAAGTGGTGCTGGAAAACAGCCCGGAACCGGTGCGCAATCGCGTGATGATTCTGGAGCGCAGCGACGAAAAGACGCCGTTCGAGCTTGGCGTGTGTGCACAAAAAAAGCGGCTGCATGAGCCGCTTATTGATGCGTTCTGGAAGATATTGCCGAACCATTAAAGTCGGGTGGCGCTACGCTTACCCGACCTATACGCAGACCTCCCCTTAGCCCGCGAGGAAGAAGCGGAACGCCGGGTTGTGCGTTTCATCATGGCACTCATAGCCCAGCTCGTTCAGACGCGTTTCGAAATCCGGCTCGTGCTCGGCCAGTTCAAACGCGGCCAGCACGCGGCCATAGTCGGTGCCGTGGCTGCGGTAGTGGAACAGCGAGATGTTCCAGTGCGTGCCCAGCGTATGCAGGAACTTCAGCAACGCGCCCGGGGATTCCGGGAATTCAAAGCTGTAAAGACGTTCTTTAAGCGGCTTCGACGGACGACCACCGACCATATAACGCACGTGCAGCTTCGCCATCTCATCGTCAGAGAGATCGACCACGCTGTAGCCGCCTTCGTGCAGCAGGTGGAGGATCTCTTTGCGCTCTTCCAGACCGCGGCTTAAACGCACGCCGACAAAAATACAGGCGTCTTTCGCATCGGCAAAACGGTAGTTGAACTCCGTTACCGAACGGCCGCCAAGCAGCTGACAGAACTTCAGGAAGCTGCCCTTCTCTTCCGGAATGGTCACCGCCAGCAGGGCCTCACGCTGCTCACCCAGCTCGCAGCGTTCAGAAACGTAACGCAGACCATGGAAGTTGACGTTAGCGCCCGAGAGCACGTGCGCCAGGCGCTCGCCGCGAATGTTGTGCTGGGCGATGTATTTTTTCATTCCAGCCAATGCCAGCGCGCCGGACGGTTCCGCCACCGCACGCACATCCTCGAAGAGATCTTTCATCGCCGCACAGATCGCATCGCTGTCGACGGTGACGATGTCGTCAAGATACTCCTGGCACAGACGGAAGGTTTCGTCGCCAATACGTTTCACCGCCACGCCTTCGGCAAATAGCCCAACGCGCGGAAGATCGACCGGATGACCCGCATCCAGCGCGGCCTTCAGGCAGGCTGAATCTTCCGCTTCCACGGCAATCACTTTGATCTGCGGCATCAGCTGTTTGATCAGCACCGCCACGCCTGCGGCTAAGCCACCGCCGCCCACCGGAACAAAAACGCGGTCAAGATGGGCATCCTGCTGCAGCAGTTCCAGCGCCAGGGTACCTTGTCCTGCAATCACCATCGGATGGTCGAACGGCGGTACCCAGGTAAAGCCCTGCTGCTGCGCCAGCTCGATCGCTTTGGCTTTTGCTTCGTCAAAGTTAGCGCCGTGGAGCAGCACTTCGCCGCCGAAGCCACGCACCGCATCCACTTTGATATCCGCCGTGGCAACCGGCATCACGATCAGCGCTTTCAACCCCAAACGGGCAGACGAGAACGCCACACCCTGCGCGTGGTTGCCCGCCGACGCGGTAATCACGCCGCGTGCTTTTTGCTCGTCGGTCAACCCGGCCATCATCGCGTAGGCCCCGCGCAGCTTGAAGCTGTGCACCGGCTGACGGTCTTCGCGCTTCACCAGAATCACGTTGTCGAGGCGCGAAGAGAGTTTTTCCATTTTCTGCAGCGGGGTGACCTGCACCGCTTCATAGACCGGCGCGCGTAGCACTGCCCGGAGATATTCCGCCCCCTCAGGGGCGGCGGATAAGGGTTGTGACTCGGCCATCATTAGCCCCCAAGTTTCGATTTATCGCGTACCGCGCCTTTGTCTGCACTGGTCGCAAGGCTCGCGTAAGCGCGCAGGGCGAAGGAGACTTCACGCTGGCGGTCCTTCGGCGTCCAGGCTTTATCGCCGCGCGCCTCCTGTGCTTCACGACGAGCCGCGATCTCCTGATCGCTCAGCTTGAGCTGGATCCCGCGATTCGGAATGTCGATTTCAATCAGGTCACCGTCTTCGATGATCGCAATGTTGCCGCCACTCGCTGCTTCCGGTGATACGTGGCCGATGGAGAGACCGGACGTACCGCCCGAGAAACGTCCGTCGGTGATCAACGCACACGCTTTACCGAGGCCCATCGATTTCAGGAAGGTGGTTGGGTAGAGCATCTCCTGCATGCCTGGACCGCCTTTCGGCCCTTCGTAACGGATGACCACCACGTCGCCTTCCACAACTTTGCCGCCCAGGATGGCGTCTACCGCCTCGTCCTGGCTTTCGTACACTTTGGCCGGGCCGGTGAATTTCAGGATGCTGTCATCCACGCCCGCGGTTTTTACGATGCAGCCGTTTTCCGCAAAGTTGCCGTACAGCACGGCCAGACCGCCGTCTTTACTGTAGGCGTGCTCCAGCGAACGGATGCAGCCTTCGGCGCGGTCATCATCCAGGGTGTCCCAGCGACAATCCTGAGAGAAGGCCTGCGTGGTACGAATACCGGCCGGACCCGCGCGGAACATGTTTTTCACCGCCTCATCCTGAGTCAGCATCACGTCATATTTATCCAGCGTCTGCGGCAACGTCAGACCGAGAACGTTCTTCACATCGCGGTTCAGCAGCCCGGCGCGATCCAGCTCGCCAAGAATACCGATGACGCCACCCGCACGGTGTACGTCTTCCATGTGGTATTTCTGGGTGCTTGGCGCGACTTTACACAGTTGCGGCACTTTGCGGGACAGCTTATCGATATCGCTCATGGTGAAGTCGATTTCCGCTTCCTGCGCCGCAGCCAGCAGGTGCAAAACGGTGTTAGTAGAACCGCCCATGGCGATATCCAGCGTCATGGCATTTTCGAACGCCGCCTTGCTGGCGATGTTGCGCGGCAGCGCGCTGGCATCGTCCTGCTCGTAGTAACGTTTGGTCAGTTCAACAATGCGCTTACCGGCGTTGAGGAACAGCGCTTTACGGTCAGCGTGCGTCGCCAGCAGCGAACCGTTGCCCGGCTGAGAGAGGCCCAGCGCCTCGGTCAGACAGTTCATGGAGTTGGCGGTGAACATCCCGGAACAGGAGCCGCAGGTTGGGCACGCGGAGCGTTCCACCTGGTTGCTCTGCTCGTCAGACACTTTTGGATCCGCGCCCTGGATCATCGCATCGACCAGGTCGAGCTTGATGATTTTGTCAGAAAGCTTGGTCTTGCCCGCTTCCATAGGACCACCGGAGACGAAAATCACCGGAATGTTCAGACGCAGGGAAGCCATCAGCATCCCTGGGGTGATTTTGTCGCAGTTGGAGATACAGACCATGGCATCCGCACAGTGAGCGTTAACCATGTATTCCACCGAGTCGGCAATCAGCTCGCGCGACGGCAGTGAATAGAGCATGCCCCCGTGCCCCATTGCGATACCGTCATCCACCGCAATGGTGTTGAATTCTTTCGCCACACCGCCCGCAGCTTCAATTTGCTCAGCAACCAGTTTGCCGAGATCGCGCAGGTGCACATGGCCCGGCACAAACTGGGTGAAGGAGTTCACCACGGCGATGATAGGTTTACCGAAATCAGCGTCGGTCATCCCAGTGGCGCGCCACAGTGCGCGGGCACCCGCCATGTTACGGCCGTGGGTGGTGGTGGCGGAACGATACTTAGGCATGCTTTATTTACTCCCGTCTGACTATTAAATGGGACGGTGCGTGCCGTCCCATATTTATGCTTATTGATTAACCTGATCCAACCAGCCGTATTTATCTTCTGTTTCGCCGGTGAAGAGGCCGAAGAAGGCTTGCTGAATACGTTTGGTAACCGGGCCACAGCGGCCTGCGCCCACCTGAATACCGTCTACACTGCGAACCGGCGTGATCTCAGCCGCCGTACCGGACATAAAGACTTCATCGGCCAGATACAGGGATTCGCGAGACAGAACCTGTTCACGCACTTCGATACCCAGATCTTTCGCCAGCTTAATGATGGCGTCACGGGTAATACCCGGCAGGGCTGAAGAGGTAAACGGCGGGGTGAACAGGATACCGTCTTTCACTTCAAACAGGTTCTCACCTGCACCTTCAGAGATATAACCGTTCACATCCAGCGCGATGCCTTCCTGGTAGCCGTGGCGGCGCGCTTCGCTGCCGACCAACAGTGAGGAGAGGTAGTTACCGCCCGCCTTGGCCGCAGTTGGGATGGTATTAGGCGCCACGCGGTTCCAGGACGAGACCATTGCGTCGATCCCTTGCTCCAGCGCTTCTGCACCCAGGTACGCCCCCCACGGGAACGCAGCAATGATCACGTCAGTGGTGTAACCGGCTGGCGGGTTTACGCCCATGCCCACGTCACCCACGAAGACCAGCGGACGAATATAGGCGCTGGTCAGGTTGTTCTTACGAATCACCTCGCGGCAGGCTTCCATCAGCTCATCAACGCTCTGAGAAACCGGGAAACGATAAATTTTGGCTGAGTCATGCAGACGCTGCATATGTTCACGATGACGGAACACCACTGGCCCTTTGTGAGAGTCGTAGCAACGGATGCCTTCAAACACAGACGTACCGTAGTGCAGCGCATGGGACATCACGTGGACCTTCGCGTCCTCCCAACGAACCATCTCACCATTGAACCAAATGTAATCAGCTTTTTTTGTCGTCATTTTCTCTTCCTGTCACGCTCAGGCGCGGATTTGTTGTGATGTGGTTGTGCTCTGGCAGATGGCAACATGGGCAACATCCACCAGCTTTGATAACTGACTAAACAGTAAGTCGACCGGGCGCGGGCTGGCAACGGTTAATTCGATACTGATGTTTTGGGCGTCAGTGGCCGTCTCCATATTCATAGAGCAAATCTGAAAGCCACGATGACGGACCACGCGCAAAACGCGTTCTAATGTCTCTGGATTGAAGCGAGCCTGAACGGCGACCTGATGTTGCATCATGATAATTTCTCCAGCATTTGTGAGTTACTGGCACCTGGCGGTACCAACGGCCAGACGTTCTCAAGCTCGTCGATTGAGACATGAAGCAGGTAAGGCCCTTCGCTTGACAGCATGGTGTCGAGTGCCGCTTCAACCTGGTCTTTACGGGTGATGTGCTGTCCAGGAATGCCAAAGGCGCTGGCCAGAGTGAGGAAATCGGGGTTATCAGTCAGGGTGGTTTCGCTGTAGCGCTCCTCGAAGAACAGCTGCTGCCACTGGCGCACCATCCCTAAACGCTGGTTATCAAGCAACACGATCTTCAGCGGCAATTGTTTACGCTTAACGGTGCCCAACTCCTGAACGTTCATCATGAAGGAGCCGTCACCGGAGATACAGATGACCGTATCGTTTGGACGCGCAACCTGAGCACCCACCGCGGCAGGCAGGCCGAAGCCCATCGTGCCTAATCCGCTGGAGGTGATGAAGTTTTCCGGGCGGGTGTAGGTCATGTGCTGCGCAGACCACATCTGGTGCTGGCCGACATCGGTCGTCACTACGCTGTCTGCCGGTTTACGGTCAGACAACTGCTTCAACAGCAGCGGCGCATAGATGGCCTCACCCGGATGGTCGTAACGCCAGGCGTGCTCGGCACGCATTTCAGCCGTGTGCTGGCGCCACTCGCCGATATTCAAAGGCTGCTGTAACGCCGGCAGCAGCGTGTTGAGATCGCCCTGCAGCGCAACATGCGCCTGACGCAGTTTGTTCATTTCCGCCGGGTCGATATCCATATGGATAACTTTGGCGTTTGGCGCGAAGGTATTCAGCTTGCCGGTCACGCGATCGTCAAAACGGGCACCGACGGCAATCAGCAAATCACACTCCTGCACCGCCAGGTTTGCCGCTTTGGTGCCGTGCATCCCCAGCATGCCAAGGTAGTATGGGTAGTCAGCATCCACTGCGCCCAACCCTTTCAGCGTGCAGGTGGCAGGCATTTGCGTTACCGCGATAAATTCGCGCAGGGCCGGAACTGCCTGTGCCATGCCAATGCCGCCGCCGACGTACAACATCGGCTGGGCTGCCTGCGCCAGCATCCGACGCGCCTCTTCGACTTCCGCATGTGGGAACGCGTCGTCACTTTCAACGGTGGAGAAGTGCGGTTCCAGCTCGCCGAGTGCAACCTGAATATCTTTCGGGATATCCACCAGAACCGGGCCAGGACGGCCAGAGCTGGCAATACGGAACGCTTCCGCCATCACGCCTGGCAGTTCTTCGAGGGACTGCACGAGGAAGCTGTGTTTGGTGCAGGCCAGCGACAAGCCGAGCACATCGACTTCCTGGAAGGCATCGGTACCGATGAAGGGTGAGGCCACCTGGCCGGTGATCGCCACCACGGGAACGGAATCGAGCAGCGCGTCAGCCAGACCGGTGATCAGGTTTGTGGCGCCCGGTCCAGACGTTGCCATGCAGACACCCGTTTTACCGGTGGCACGTGCATAGCCAATGGCCGCCATGGCTGCGCCCTGCTCGTGTCGGCACAAGAGGTGTTCCACGCCGCCGTCATACAGTGCATCGTAAATCGGCATAATTGCGCCTCCCGGATAACCAAAGACGGTTTCGACTCCCTGTGCGCGCAACGCATGTACTACCCACTGTGCCCCATTCATAGTTAGTTCCCCGTCATAAATCGGGAGAAACAGAATTTTGTGCTATTTGTCATTCTCTGCTCCTCGTTTAAGTTTTTTAGTCATAAAAAAACCCCCGGACCTTTCGGTGCGGGGGTCTTAGTTCGTTAAGGCTTGATTTCTAAGCCTTTCCTCGTCCAAGTGCAGCCCCGCACGGTGGGATAATAATCACCACCACGCTAATCACGACCAGGCTAATCACTAGTAGAAGGGCTGTCATTTTCAGTTCTTTGTGCATCTTGTTCGAAGGAATGCCTAAAGAGTTATCACAGTTATCAAACCAAACACAAGATTTATTTATGACGGATTTGATTAGCAGGCAAATCATATTCCTGAAAAGCTTTGTTTTATATAAGGAAATTAGAGAGTGAATATTTTTCATTTTTTTGGCGTGTTTTAGCGCTCTGCAACGTTCCGTCCTTCTCTTTGCGAGATAGCTTCCGAATGAGTGAAATAGTTACACTATGTCGCTAAAAAGCAGGAATGAGCGTCGTAAATCAGCCAACTGACGCTCAACAGGCAAAATCAATACTGACATAGTGACTCACTGAGGAGGTGCTTATGTCACTGTCAGTTGTTTACACGCGCGCGGCTATCGGAGTAAAGGCACCGCTTATTTCTGTGGAGGTTCATCTGAGTAATGGGCTCCCTGGGCTAACGCTTGTCGGCTTGCCAGAAACCACGGTCAAAGAAGCCAGAGATCGGGTTCGCAGCGCAATTATCAATAGCGGTTATACCTTCCCCGCCAAGAAGATCACGATCAACCTTGCTCCCGCAGATCTGCCCAAGGAGGGCGGACGATACGATTTACCTATCGCTATTGCGCTTCTCGCAGCCTCTGAGCAGCTCAACACTGCGAGGCTAGGCTCGTACGAGTTCATTGGCGAACTGGCGCTTACAGGCGCGTTAAGAGGCGTTCCTGGCGCCATCTCTGGTGCGCTGGAAGCCATTCATGCCGGTCGACAAATTATTGTAGCCAATGAAAATGCCTCAGAAGTGAGCCTGATTGCCGAGAAAGGGTGCCTGGTCGCGGGGCATTTACAGGAAGTCTGCGCGCACCTTGAAGGCCAACATACGCTCTCCGAGCCAGAGGAAACCGGAGATATCCTGCCTGAAAGCCCGGACGACCTCAGCGATATTATCGGGCAGGAGCAGGGGAAGCGGGCACTGGAGATCACCGCAGCCGGAGGACATAACCTGTTGCTGATTGGCCCGCCGGGAACAGGGAAAACCATGCTGGCGAGCAGGCTGAATGGGTTATTGCCACCACTCAATAATCATGAGGCACTTGAAAGCGCAGCGATATTTAGCCTGGTGAGCTCTGCATCATTGCAAAAACAGTGGCGACGACGCCCTTTTCGCTCTCCCCATCACAGTGCCTCCCTGACGGCCATGGTCGGAGGGGGCTCCATTCCGGGGCCGGGAGAGATCTCGCTGGCAAACAATGGCATCCTGTTCCTTGATGAACTGCCTGAGTTTGAACGCCGCGTACTGGATGCCCTGCGGGAACCTATCGAATCTGGCGAGATCCATATCTCCCGCACGCGCGCCAAAATAAGCTACCCGGCACAGTTCCAGCTGGTTGCCGCCATGAACCCCAGCCCATCAGGCCATTATCAGGGAAATCATAATCGCTGCACGCCTGAGCAGACGCTGCGCTATCTGGGGAAGCTGTCAGGCCCTTTCCTCGATCGTTTTGATTTATCCCTGGAGATCCCCTTACCGCCCCCTGGTTTGCTCAGCCAGACAACGATACGCGGTGAGAGCACAGCGAAGGTTCGCGAACGGGTTATCGCCTCACAGGCCCGACAATACGCTCGTCAACATAAGCTTAATGCGCGTCTGGATAATGCTGAGATTCGGCAGTTTTGCCATCTTAAGGCTGAGGATGCCTGCTGGCTTGAAGAGACATTGACGCGATTTGGGCTCTCGATCCGTGCATGGCAGCGCCTGCTGAAAGTGGCTCGCACTATTGCCGATGTGGAAGGAGACCCAGAGATTGAAAGACACCATCTGCAGGAAGCGCTGAGCTATCGCGCCATAGATCGGTTGTTGCTGCACCTGCAAAAATTACTGGCATAAAAAAAGGAGCCGAAGCTCCTTTTCTCATCAACTTAGTCGTCAGACTCGGTGTAGTCTTCAGCACCTTCCATCTGCGGCTTACCGCCAGACAGCGTATGGAAACGCTTTGGACGCTTGATGCGTGCCATATACTTGATCCATACACGTTCTGCTTCAGACTGCGGCTCACGCTCACCGCGACAAACAGCAACAAACTGTTTTTCGTCTTCAGTCGCAGGCTCACGTTTACCCAGATCCAGCTCGTTAAAGGCATAACCATGACGCTCAAGCAATTGCGCCTCTTTGATGGTGAAATCGCCGTGACGAGAGAACCCGCGTGGATAATTTTTATTGTCGAAAAAACGATTAGTCGTCGTAAAGCTTTCCGCCATCCTACACGCTCCTAATTCTTTGGCCGAGCTATTTATGGCGCGGAGTATTAGTTACGCTTGACAGAGTGTAAAACAAAACATTTAAATCATAACGACAAATAATTTTGTGGAGAAAGATGTGGATACGGAATTGCTAAAAACTTTCCTTGAAGTGAGCAGGACACGCCACTTCGGGCGAGCAGCTGAAGCCCTCTATCTGACGCAGTCAGCGGTCAGTTTTCGTATTCGACAGCTGGAAAATCAATTGGGTGTGAATCTATTTACCCGCCACCGCAACAATATCCGCTTAACGCCAGCCGGTGAGAAACTGCTCCCGTATGCAGAAACGTTGATGAATACCTGGCAGGCGGCCCGTAAAGAGGTGGCTCATACGTCCAGGCACAATGAGTTCTCGATCGGGGCCAGCGCCTCCCTGTGGGAATGTATGCTCAGTCAGTGGCTTTCGCGGTTATACCATTCGCATGGGCATTTGCAATTCGAGGCCAGAATTGCGCAACGCCAGTCGCTGGTTAAGCAACTTCACAAGCGCCAGCTTGATCTGCTGATCACTACTGAAGCCCCCAAGATGGACGAATTTAGCAGCCAGATTGTTGGGCAGTTTGGTCTGGCTCTGTATGCGTCTGAGCCTGCGATGATGAAGTCCGATCTAACCTATCTGCGGCTTGAATGGGGCCCCGATTTTCAACAGCATGAAACCGGTTTGATCGCCCCTGACGATGTTCCACAGCTAACAACCAGCTCAGCGGAGATCGCCTGCCAACAGCTTTCCTTGCTAAAGGGCTGCACGTGGTTACCCGTCTGCTGGGCAGACAGTAAACCGGGACTCCATACCGTACTGGATTCCACTACGCTTTCCAGGCCGCTGTATGCAATCTGGCTGCAGAACAGCGATAAGCAATCGCAGATAAAAGATCTTTTAAAAATCAATATTATGGAATGATTGACCAGCCAGCATAATGGCTGGCTGCAGTTTTTGATTAGGAAGGGATTTTGGCCATGTTGAAGGCAAAAAAAATCCTTTGCCGAAGCAAAGGATTCTATATGGCAGGGGCGGAGAGACTCGAACTCGCGACACCCGGTTTTGGAGACCGGTGCTCTACCAACTGAGCTACGCCCCTAAAGTTTTTTGCCATTAAGCCTGCCGATAAGGCAGGCTTAATGTCTTAATAAGTGGCGGAACGGACGGGACTCGAACCCGCGACCCCCTGCGTGACAGGCAGGTATTCTAACCGACTGAACTACCGCTCCACCGAAGACTGCTGTAACCACCGGATTTATGCACCGGCTTACTACTTAATTTGATGCCTGGCAGTTCCCTACTCTCACATGGGGAGACCCCACACTACCATCGGCGCTACGGCGTTTCACTTCTGAGTTCGGCATGGGGTCAGGTGGGACCACCGCGCTAAAGCCGCCAGGCAAATTCTG